>JACQWM010000003.1 GCA_016209275.1 Candidatus Omnitrophota bacterium | reverse complement strand
GCTGGCATTCACCGTCCAGGTGCCGGAGGCGATGGTGATCGTCCCGTTGTTGGTCAGCCCGGTGCTGCTGCTGGCGATGCCGAGGGTGGAGGTGGGGCCGGCCCCGAGCGCGATGGAACAGCCGCTGGCCACGGTCAGATCCGCGCCGGTGGTGGTCTTGTTGAACGCCACGGTGCCGCCAAGGGAACCTGTGCAGGTGAGGGTGGAATCATCAAATGCATCGGTTGAGTCGAAGGTCACCGTTTTGCTGGTGTTGGTAAAGGTTCCACCCGAGACCGTGAAGTTACGTTCCACCGTCATATTCCCTGAGGAGTTGGTGAAGGCGCCGCCGGAGAGGGTGAAGCCCTTATCGTTGATGTCGATCGCAGAATCGCCACCGGTAAAGATGCCGTCGGCTTGGGCGTAGCCCAAGGAGCCAATCGTGAGTGTGACCCCAGCATTTTGGGTGATGGTCTGCGTATAATTGGCTTGAATGTCGATCCCCTGGACGCTGACAGCGGAATCCATGAGGCAGTTGGTATTGCCGGCGCTATCGAAGACTGCAAGATCGGTCGAAATGGGGTGGGTCGTGTTGTTCGCCCCGCCGCTGGACTGGCTCCAGTTGGCATCCGAGTTAAAGCTGCCTCCGGCGGCTCCGATCCAGTACTTCGTCGCCGCTTCCGCCGACGCCGGCAGCAGGAGCAGCCCTAAGACCAAGGCGATATCAGATATCAAACGGCCGTGTGATATCTGATATCGTCTTTGACGACGGTGGCCGCTCATGCTAGACTCCTGGGAGGGAGGGCGATGCCATGAAAGCCATTAACGTGATTGATCAACTTGAGCGTTTGGAGGATCAACTCCAAGCCATCAAATGGTCGGTTCGACTGCCCCAGCCCATGATCCGCATCAGCCATCGTCATGCGCCGAGCATTGTAAGCCGTACCGCTGGATTGTTGCGTGGACGTCTGCCAACCGGCCGCATCTATCAGCGTCGGATTCGTCGGGAGTGGGAGCTGCGGCTCAAGCGCGAGGTTTCGTAGTTGGCCAAATACCTGTCGGTGATCACGGAATGCGAGCTTCTCAGTAGCCCTGTCTTGACCCCGCGTGAAGAACGATCGGTTGTTGAGTTGTTGGAGCTGTTCTCTCGGGTCGCCATCACATCTCGGATTGCTCGGCTGGCTGCCCAATTGCGCCTTCGCCATTCCATCACGATACCCGATGCCTTGATCGCCGCCACGGCCCTGATGAGCCATGCCACGCTCCTGACCAGAAACGTGAAAGACTTCCGCGCGATCCGAACCCTCCACATTCAGAGCCTGTAATTTGCCAGAGACGCCGCCGTTCGTCGCGGCTTCCGCATCGGACGCGCTCAGCAGCATCAACCCTGCTGCCCCAATCGCGAACGTTGTCATCCAAGTGTATCGTTTCATCATCGTTAGCTTTCAGCTACCAGCTGTCAGTGGCCTCATATTTGACGCCCTGTACCATCTGTGTTACACTTCCGCCAAAGGAGAGACGTACCATGCCGCCACAACTTCATGAGCAATTTGTCGTTGACGCAAAAGGCCACCGACAGGGCGTAATGCTTTCCTGGACTGAATATCAGCATCTCTTGCGCACCGTCGAAGGTCTTGAAGATGCACTGGACCTGAAGCACGCCGTTCGGACAGCCAAGCAGTTTCTCTCGCACGACGCCCTGCTAAAGTCGTTGAAACACCACGCCCACCGTTAGTCGCGTGATGTACGGTCTTCGCTACGATCGGCGCACGCTCAAAGAGCTTCGTCCCATCCCTGCGCGAGACACCGCCCGCATCCTTTCTGTAGTTGAAACTCTCAAAGATAATCCTCGTCGCCATGGCGTTGAGAAAATGGCCGGCAGCGAAGGATACCGCATCCGGATTGGTGATTACCGCGTGCTGTTCACCATTGATGACGTTCAACGACTCGTCACGGTGTATCGCATCAAACACCGCCGCGAGGTTTATCGTTGACCTTCTCCCAGCTTTGAAACTAAGAGTTCCGGCGCAGTTGGTGTTGCCGCCAGAGGTGAAGGTGGCGACGTCGGAGGCGCCGGGATGCGTGGTGTTGTTGGCCCCGCCATTGGATTGGCTCCAGTTGCAGCATTTCGTGAGGGCTTCCGCCGACGCCGGCAGCAGGAGCAGCCCTAAGACCAAAGCGATATCAGATATCACACGGCCGTGTGATATCTGATATCGTCTTTGACGTCGGTGGCGGCTCATGCTACACTCCTACTGCAAGGAGGAATAATGGCTGTAGCGAAATTCACCAAATTCACCGTGGAAGAATTCATCAAATCCCGCCTCAGGGACGTCGCCACGATGCGCCAGGCCGCACGCCACATGGACGCGCTGCGCAAACGCTGCGGCAAGCCTGAGCCTGGCTTTGAGAGTGTTGCCGTGCTTCGCAAAATTCGCGAAGCACGATGATTGCGGTTGTTGACGCCTCGGTCGTCCTGAAATGGTTCCTGCAGGAAACTGACTCGCCTCACGCGCTGAAGTTGCGGCAGCGTCATCTGGCGGGCGATGTCTTGTTGGCCGCTCCAGATCTCTTGCTCTACGAAGTCGGCAATGCCCTCCGCTTCAAGCGTGATTTCACCTTGTCCGACACCCAAGCTGCGCTGAGCGACATCTTGCGCTTTCAGTTGGAATTGATCGCGCCCACGGAAGTGCTCCTGCACCAAGCCGCCGACCTGTCCCACCGCAGCCGTCTGACGTACTATGACTCTTGCTACCTCGCCGCTGCAAAGAATCTTGGGGCCACGTTGATTACCGCAGATGAGCGACTGCATCAGGCCGCTCATCACCTCGCCACGATCAAACTCTTGAGCCACGCGGTCTAAATTGACCGTGGTGTTGCCGCCGCTAGACTGGCTCCAGTTGGAGTCTGAGGCGATATCAGATATGAAATGCCACTTCGATATCTGATATCGTCTTTGAGCGGGAGAGGGAGAGAAAAAAGAGAAGGGCCTGAGGGCAGCGAACCCTGCTACGCCGAAGCGAGGCCGCTTCGGCTTCGCAGCGGCGAGCGAACTTGGCACTGTCCGCAGTCGCATCCGTTGGTGTGTATTCGCGTTCATTCTACCATAACTCCAGCCTGCGCTTCTTTGACACTCTGTCGCATGTCGGCTATACTGGGAATATACGTTTTGCGGAATCTGTCACCGCCAAGGAGATGATCGATGATTACGCTACACACCCAGTTCATCGTTGATGGCAGAGGTCGCACGCGAGCGGTCCAGTTGCCTGTCCGCGAATACCGCAAGCTTGTGGATCTCGTTGAGGATTGTGATGACATCGCCTACCTCAAGGCTCACCGGCACGAAAAACTGGTTCCCATGGCGAAAGTCCATGCCTCGCTGAAGCGAGCTGGCCTTGTATAGCGTCTTCTATACCAGCTCGGCCGAACGACAGCTCAACCATCTTCCCTCTCAGATCGCCGCATCCGTCACGAACACTGTCCGTCACCTGGTCGAGAACCCCCGGACGATCCGTACGGAAAAACTGACGGGATCTCCGAACACCTACCGCATCCGTATCGGTCGTTATCGGATCGTCTACACCATTGAAGATCATATCCGCCGCGTTGTGATCCATCGCATTGCGCATCGTCGCGACGTCTACCGTTAGTTCGCTCACCCGGAAAAAAAGACCGGGCAGCTTCACCATCTCCCAGCTCCCTCTGCAGAAGGAGCCGGAACAAGCTACCCGGCCGGGCAATTTGAGTGTCAACAACACAAGAGATTTTCGATTGTCGATTGACGATTGTCGATTAATTGTCGATGTGCGATTTTCAATCGACGATCGGCAATCGGAAATTGAAAATTAATCGTCAATCGAAAATCGTCAATCGTCAATTCCATTAGTCACTCTCAGTAGCAGACGTCCACTCGATCTTCACTTGGAGCACCTTGGCGTCGGCGGCGAGGGTGTCGCTGCCATCGGCCGCCACGCGGATCAGCTCAAAGACGACGGGCTCATCCAGCGCCCATCCCGAGGTGACCCCGGTGATGGTGGTCGTGTTGACCGCATTGGCCGTGCCGCTGGTCGTTGCCGGGGGTGCGGTTGAGGGCGCGGAGAGTACTGCGTCCCATGCCGCCCCAGCCGCCTTGCTGTCGGTCGCCACGCGCCAGACCGCGTCACCGCTGGTCGCCGCGGAGGTCCAGTAGATCGTCACGTCCACCGTGGCACCCGTGTAGGAGCTGGGCACGACAAACTGCCAGTAGGCTTTCTCCTGCGCGGTTTGATCAAAGTTCAGCGTGTAGTAGCTGAAGTTCGTCCCGTCGGTGCGGAGCTGGTCGGCAAACCCAGCCGCGGGTGCGACGATGGCACCAGCCGAGGTCAAAATGGCCGTGCGCTTGGGCTGTGCGCCGGAATAGGTAATGTCGCCGCTGATCGTCGGTGTCGTGATCGTGGGCGAGCTCGCGCGCACGATGTTGCCGGTGCCGGTTGTCCCAGACACCGACCACGTGCCGCTGGCAATTTGCGCAACACCAGTGGCAGCACTCGTGTCAATACCCGTCCCGCCTTTGCCGGCCGCAATGGGGTCAGCGTTCCACGTGCCGGTGCCAACGGTCCCGGTGGCGGTGATGCTGGCCAGATTCCCGGTGGTGATCACGATCCCAGAGGCATCCGGAAATGTATACGTCTTATCGGCGCTGTTCAGATCCGCCACATCGAAGATGCCGTAGAGCGAGGGGGTGGCACCAGCTTCCAAGATCTTCAGGCCGGCTGCGGTGTTGTTGAGCACAATGCTGTACGCCCCGGTCTGGTTCCAGTCCGCGCCAAGGGCCGCCAGCGAGACTTGCGTCTTCGTGTCGCCGGCCCCGCTCTCCGCCACCCCGATCCCGCTGCCGCCGATGATTTCCTGCGCGAGGAACGTGGCCGTGCTGTCTGAGGCGCTGGATTTGACATCTTTGCCGTCGGCCCCGGCGAGCGAGGCGTTGATGGTGATGTCCTGGCCCGTCTGCCCGAGCGTGATGTTGCTGCCTTGGACGAACCGCACCGCGCCGCTGAGGGGCGGCCGGTTGTCCGTCACGTTGTCGTAGGAACGGATCGAATTGACTTTTGAGCTGCCGCTCGTGGCAGGATACACGTTAAAGGTCCATTTATCTCCCATGACGCCTTCGTTATATTTCAGCGAGGGCGAGCTGAAAAACGACACTTGAATCCCGTCTTCCAGCGTGACCGACGTGCCATTCTGCGGGATGGACACCCCGGTCTGCGTGAACGACCCGTTGGAGATGGGCCGCCATTTAAACGTATCCGCATTCGCGGTGCCGGCCGTATTATCGCCATCGATCACGACTTCGTAGGTTCGCGAGGTGCTTCCCGAGTAGGTCCCGTAGGAGCTCATGGACATCGTGCCGGAGCCGGAGAAGGTCGGGTAGCCGACAATGGCAGGCTGGGCCACGTCATCCGTGATCTGATCGAGCGTCACCCGCTTGGTGCCCTCTTGAAACGTCATCTTATTCGTGTACGGATCCATGAAGATTTTGCTTTCTCCTGGGGTGTAGGAGGCCGTGGAGGTAAAGGAGCTATAGGAGTTTTGCATCGCGGTCCCCATGGCGCCGAACATCCATTCGTCGTTGACGTTGCCGCCCGTCGTCGCGTTAAAGCTCACCTGCACCCCGAGCTCAAGCGTCTGTGCCGACATCGAGACGTTGATCGGAGAGCTTTCAGCCCCAAAGGTGCCGCTCGGCACGATGCGCTTCTTCCATCGAAATTGATTCGGAGCGCCGTTGCTGCTGATGCGGACCTTATATTCGACAGGGTCGGTGCCGGTGTACGTCCCGCTCGCCGTTAAGGAGAGACTTCCGGCGGTGCCGCCAGGATTGGAGACCGTGGGGGTTGGCGGACCGATCGTTCCCATGCCTCCAGCCTGTCCGGTAAACCCAGGGTCGTCCCTGAAGAATTCAACCCCTCGAGTGCGCACGAAACGGTCAACCGCGAGGATCCCGCCTCCGGCCCCGCCTTCGCTATCCGTCGTGCGGCCGATGCGCAGCATGCCGTACATCGTCTGGTCGCCGGAATCCACGATCGCGTTTGGCGAAAACTCCGGCACCGACTTGCTGGCAACGACCTGGATCGCATCGAACCGGCACATGTCCCCGGCCACCGGGCTGCCGGTCTGGCGGCAGAGCAAGAAGAGCGTAATGTCGCTCGCCAGCGAGTCGGTCTTGAAGGTGCCGATGAGGTCGGTGAAGGTCGCCGCTTGCGTCGAGAGCGGGCCGGCCGCGCTGACAGCCACCGGTGTGAGCTGTCCGGCCGCATCGTCTCCCATGACATCCACGAGGGCGGTTGAGTTTGAGGCGTTGGTGACCAGCGCTTTCACACCAACGGCATACGTCGTGCTCGGCTTGAGGTTCTTGATCACCTGCTTGATCGCGCCATCGTTGCCATCATTCGGGATCGTGTAGGACGTGCCGATGACGGTATCTTTAATGCCCACAGCGCTCTTGCCATGCGCCGCATCCACGGTGATGTTGGCGGTCACATTCGCGAGCATCACCGGGGAGTGCTGCACGATATTCCCCGCCACCCAGGTCCATTCATCCGGCGCAAAGTTGGCCCAACCGCCTTCATAGGCCGTCGCCGCGGTGGTGCCATGCTGATAGGCGCCGGTAAACCCGGCATCTTTGAATTTCTCCAGCGCGCTGAAGGCCTCGAACGACCCATTCCGGACCAGGTTGCTGAACTCAAGCCCCATGCGCCCCCCGGCCTTCATTTCCAGGAGCGTCGTCTCCACTTGGCTGGCCCCTGGATTCGTGATCTCCACGAAGCTGATGGTCTTGGGCGTGACATCCGGATCAAACTTCACGGCGTACCGCGTGGTGTTGGCTCCCGTCGAGAACATCATGTAGGCGGGGCTGGATGATTCCACACGCTGCGAGCTGCTGAAGACGAACTCGCCTGCCCCGCTTCGCGCGGAGTTGTCGTACCAGATGTACTCCCATTCGCTGTTATCGCGTCCGAGTTTGATCACCCCATCCGAATCCGCGGCGGTGGGCTGGGTCGCCACCGCCAGGGCCTCGCTTTGCGTCCGGTTGGTGAGCGACGGGCTGCCGCCGGAGGCCGCCAGATCCGCATCGCCGGTCGTGTCGATGAGCATGTCGCCGCTGATGGCGACGTCGTCATTGACGTCAAACTCGGTATTCGTGGCGTCCCATAAGATGGACTTATCCGTCGTGCCTTCCAGCACGATCCCTGCCCCATCGGCCACAGCCCCGGTGTTGTCGGAATCGATGGTGAACGTGGTGCTGGTCGTGCCGCTGCCGGCGTCCGAATTCGCCGTGCACGCCACTGCCCCTGCGGTGACGGTCAGCACCTGGCCGGTGGCGCAGTTGTCGAGCGACGCGTTGTTCGTGCCGCCGTTGGCTAGGGGCAGTGTTCCGGTGACATCTGTCGTGAGACTGACCGCGCTAAAGGAGGGGGCAGCACCTGTGTTGCCGTGCAAGACGGTGCCAGTCGTTCCTGCCGTCGTCACGCCGACCGCGCTAGCACCGCTGCCGTAGACCACCCCATTGGAGGCCAGCGTGGCGGCTCCGGTGCCGCCATTGGCGACGGGCAGTGTTCCGGTGACATCCGTCGTCAGCGACACCCCGCTGACTCCGTCGGCGATCATCGTGCCGGTGACGGTGCCGGTATCGCCGGTGGACACAACGGTCCCGGTCGAATTCGGCAGCGTCAGCACGCCGGAGGCCGCCGCCGCAGGGGCGAGGGTGGTCGTGCCGGAGGTGGAGCCTTTGAAGGTGAGTGTTGTGCCGCTGGAACCGGTGAAACACGCACTGCCCGTGCAATCGCCGACGCTAGTGATATCCCCAACGCCGGAAATGCCAGACGGGTTCACGAAGGAGAGCGCGCCGGCGGCATCGGTTTTCAACACATAGCCATCGGCGGCCCCGTCCGCGCTGGGCAGCGTCCACACGACACTTGAGGATAAGCTTGAGGGCGCCTTGAAGCCCACGTAATAATCGGAAGAATCCGAAAGACGCAACGCCTTCTGTCCGGTTAAGCGCATGTCCTTGTCGAGGGTGAGGTCTGACGTTGTCGTATTCCACAGCAGCGACGCATCGCCGCTACCGCCTTCGATCACCAGGCCCGCCCCGTTGGCCGGCGCGCTGCCGCCGGTGTTGTCGCTATCCACGGTAAAGGTGGCCGCGGTAGTGCTATTCACGCTGGTGGCACCGCTGATCGTTCCCGAGACGGTCAGATTGCCGGTGACGGTCGCGTCACCGGTCACCGCCGCGTCGCCGGCTACGGTCGCATCGCCGGCGATGGTGAGATTGCCGTCGTTATCGACGCTGAACTTGGACGTCCCGGCGGCGTTTTGCACATCGATCATCTTGGTGCCGGCATCCGGATTGGTCGTTGGCGTGATAACGAGGGCGGTGCCGGCGCGGGTGATCGTGATCTTGCCTGAGGTGGAGGTGCTGGTGTCGGTTCGCATGAAACTAGCCGAGTCGAGGCTGTCGATCTTATCCGTGTTCATCGCGTAGCCGCTGGCGGTCAGCCGCTGGCGCGGACTCATTTCGGTATCGCCGGAGACCTGGACCGTCAGCCACATCGGCGCGTTGAAATCCACTGTGGAGAGCGCGGTGACGCTGCCGAGGATGACGTTAAACACCCCGCTGTCCGCTTCGGCCAGGCTCACACTTTGATCCTCTTTCCACAACTCGCTGCCGCCGGTGGCGGCGTCATACAGGCGGAAGGTGATGGTGAGTGCCCCGGTCACCGCCTGGCCGGTGGCGTCGGTCAGCCGTCCCTGGTAGTTGATCATCCAGGGGATGGCAGCTTCCGCACGCGAGTGGCTGAGTGGCCAAGTGGCCAAGTGGCCCAGTGAGAGCGAGATGGCAAGCAGAATCCGCAACGCGAAAGAGGGCTTCATCCCATACCGCGTCATCACTGAGTCACCACCTTTCCTCATGTTAGTAGCTCTCGTTGGAGTCGCCGCCGGATGACGCGCTAAACCCGCCCATCGCGCCAGGGACGAGGCGCCATCGACTCCCCTGCATCGTGCGCGAAGCCGACGGGGTGGATGTGACCACGGTCACGCTGGTGCGAGGTGCGGTGACCGCCTGCTCGGTGGCCACCGCCAAGCGCTGATTTGTGACGGCGAGGTACGACACGCCGGCCACCATGATCAGGAAGGCGATGCCAAGTGCCGCCGATAAAAAAAGCATCGGGGTCGACAGCGGCTGCTTCCACCATGGCTGCTGTGGCGTTGGAGAAATCACACCCATCAAGATCGGAGCTGTGGCACTTGGAGCTGGGAGCTGAGGGCTGGGGGCCACTTGGCCACTTGCCTGCCCGCCGAAGCCTTGGCGTAGGCGGGGCCACTTGGCCACATCTTTCAGTTCAAGGAAGGCCGCCGATGTTGCATTGACGCGATAAAACCTCATGTTCCCCTCTTCCACGGCGCTCAGCATGCCGGTATGTTCCAACCGGAGCAGCTCGCGCCGCAGCGGGCTGATGGACAGGCTGAGCTGCTTGGCCAGTCCTCGGAGGTAGAAGGGTTCTTGGGGATGGGTCAGGATGTGCTCAAGGAGGGTGCGCCGGATACGTGAGGAGACGAGGGATTCAAGCATGAGTGTGCCCTCGTTGCGTACGATCGGACTCAAAAAGGGCACAACCGAGGTAAGAAAAAAACCTAACCAGGTAGACCCAAGTTAGGTTCAACAGCCGGTACTGATTCACGTCTTCCCCCTTTGGCAACCCAGCCCTCCCTCATCGGGAGCTGTGGCTTTCCGACCCTGCCTTACGACAGGTGTGGCTTTGTCAGTAGGGCTTTCCTATCTATTCAGTGGAAGTATGCCTGATCGGCAGGAACCGCGTCAAGAGCAAGAGCGATATCAGATATGAAATGGTCATTTCATATCTGATATCAAACGGGCAATCCATATCAGATATCAAACGGGCGTTTGATATCTGATATCGCTTGAGGGGGAATCCGCGCCACCATGTCTTCAGGCGGCGGACAGGTGAGGGCCATGGAGCAATGGGTCGAGGGGTGCTGGAACTGGATGGCGTAGGCATGGAGGAGCTGGCGGGTGATCCCGAGCGAGTGCCAAAAACTGGCCGGGCGCTTGCCGTAGGTGAGGTCGCCCAGCACTGGGTAGCCAAGGTGAGCCATGTGGACGCGGATCTGGTGCGTCCGGCCTGTTTCCAGCGCGATATCGACAACTGAATAGGCTAATTTCGAATGACGAATGCCGAATGACGAATCGACATTCGACATTCGACATTCGACATTATCTCGATGGAGGACGCGGTAGTGCGTCACCGCGGATCGGCCGCCCAGATGCCGGACGGTTATTTCCTTGCGATGGGTCGCGTGGCGGCCCAGGGGCGCATTGATCGTGCCGGTATTCAGCGGAAGGTGCCCCTCCACCGCCGCCAGGTAGCGCCGCTTGACCGTCCGCGCCTTGAGCTGACGAGAGAGCGAGAGTTGAGCTTGCGCCGTCTTGGCCACCAGCAACAATCCAGACGTATCTTTATCGAGTCGATGAACAATCCCCGCCCGGTCCAACGATTCCTTGCGACCTTGCGACCTTGCGACCTTGCGACTTGCTAAATGCCATAAAATTGCGTTGACCAATGTCCCCTCCCAATGCCCTGGCGCTGGATGGACGACGAGGCCAGGCGGCTTATTCACGACGAGCAGTAGGTCATCTTCATACACAATCTCGAGCGGAATGTCCTGAGGTGTCAGCGGCACATCGCGCGCTGGAGCCGGCAGCTCCTCAAATGGCGCGGTCACGACACTGCCGCTGCGCAACTTGGTGCTGGCCTTTGCCGGTTTGCCATCGACGAGAATCAGCCTGGCGCGAATCCCCCGCTGGACCATGGCGCGCGAGACCTCCTGGGGTAAGCGCTGAACAAGATACTGATCCAGCCGCGCGCCGGCTTCCTTGGCGCTGATGTGAAACTGATACGTCCGCATCGCTGAAGCTAAAGTGACTGTCACTTTTGGTGACTGTCACTTTTGGTGACTGTCACTTTTGGGGACAGCCATTTTTTTCACGAGAAGGAGGCCGGAGAGGAGTACGCTGAGGCTGATGACCTGTTGCAGTGTCAAGCCGGCGACCCACACCACCTGATCGCCACGCAATGATTCCACAACAAACCGAATGACGGCATAGCCGACCAGGTAGGCGCCGAATACACGGCCCGAGCACTTCAACACTGATGGACGCTGCAGACTTCGAAGCAACAGAAATAGCACTGCAAGACAGATCGCTTCGATCAACTGTGTCGGAATTACCCGGACATTTTGCCCCGGAAACGTCACACCGCACCAGCTGTCGGCGGGCTTGCCATAGCAGCAGCCGTTGAAGAAACAGCCGATCCGTCCGATGGCATGGCCCAGAGCGAGAAATGGGACGTAGAAATCGAGGACGCGCAGCATATTCAGCCGCTGCGCGCGCACATAGAGCCACGCACCCGCCAGCCCCCCCACAAACCCTCCATACCACACCAGCCCGCCATGCCAGAGGGCGAGCGCTTCCCACGGCGAAGGAACAAACTCGTCCCAGTGCAGCAGGATAAAGAAGAGCCGGCCGCCCGCCAGCCCTCCCAGAAGAATGACCGACGAAAAATCCACCACGCGCTCAGGATTCATCGGCCGCTGATCGGCCGGCAGGCGCCGCGCGACATGCGCCGCTAAGAGGGTCGCCGTCAGAAACGCCGCGACCATCATCGCGCCGTAGGTGTACAGCGTGACTGGGCCAAAGGAAAAGAGAACGGGGTGCATCAGCAGGTGGCCCGGTGGCCGAGTGGCCGAGTGGCCGGAGAAATTATCGTCGCCGAAGTGAATACCATATCAGGAGCGAGACGCCGATGGTGATGGCTGAGTCGCCGATGTTGAACACCGGCCAGACGCGGACGTCGATAAAGTCGATGACGTAACCGAAGCGAAGCCGATCGATGAGATTGCCGACCGCCCCTCCGATGATCAGGCCGCTGCCCCATTGCGCAAGCCTCGGGAGCGCTGGCTTGCTGATCACCTCCCATGTGAGCCATCCCACGACGAGGAGTGAGATCACAATCAACAGCGCTGACAACCCTTTGAGCATGCCGAAGGCCGCCCCCGTATTTTGGACATAGGTCAGAGACAGCACTGGGGGAAACAGGGGATGGCGTTGGCCAGGCACGCACGAGGCGGCGACGACGAACTTTGTGACTTGGTCGGTGGCCAGCGTTAGGGCGCTAATGATCCACGGCAGGCGCATCAGCAACAAAAAGTGACAGGCACTTTTTGAGGGCCAAACGTGCCTGTCACTTTTTGGGTTTTTGTTCTTTGGCGCGTTGGCAACTGATGCAGAGTGATGCGTAGGGAACCGCCTTCAAGCGGCTCATGGTGATGGGCTCGCTGCACTGCTGGCAGAGGCCGAAGCTGCCGTCATCAAGACGCTTGAGCGCATCATCAATCTGATACAGCAGCTCTTGCTCGCTGGAGACGATATTCATGGACAGCTCGCGCTCATACGTGTCGGCCGCCATGTCGGCCATGTGCAGCGTGTAGGCCGACAGGTCGCCGGAAGCTTCCCGAGGGCTTTTCGAATTTTCTTGGGCGATGGCCCGGATTTCTCCGGCCAGTTTGACCCGCTCGGTAATCAGGAGCTGCCGAAATTGCTTGAGATGATCTTTGGTGAACGCCATCGCCTTCCTCTGGTCTTTTCTACCGCTGGCGGGTTGACACCCGCCCTACCACCGCAGCGCACCGCGCGCAGAGCTCAGGATGCGCGGCATCGTCTCCGACGCTGGCCAGGTGCTTCCAACATCGAGCGCACTTGGCCGCCGCCGCCCGCTCAACGCGAACCCGCAAGAGCCCAGGCACGCCGGTCGCCAAGGACGCGCGCTCGTAGGGGGTCAGCTCCACCCGCACCTCCGAGACCACAAACGCTTCAGCCAGCGTCTCGCGGTGCGTCTCGCAGAGCCGTTGCAGCTCGGCGTCGCTGACAATCAGTGTCAGACGCGCCTCCAACGGGCTGCCGATCGTCCCCCGGCTGCGCTCGTCCTCCAGCGCCTTCATCACGACATCGCGAATGGCAAAGAACGTCGCCCATCGGCTCCGGAACGCTTCATCCGTGACGCTCGACGTGGGCGCCGCCGGCCAGGTGGCCGCATGCACCGACGGTTCCCGGACCCACCCCGCCTCGCGCATCACGTCCCAGACTTCTTCCGTCGTCACGACGAGAATCGGGGCTAAGATTTTCACCAACAGTTGCAGTATATCATATAGCACTTGCTGTGCACAGCGACGTTTGGCTCCCGTCGGAGCGTCGGTGTATAACCGGTCCTTCAGGGCATCCAGATAGAAGGCGGAGAGGTCGACCACGCAAAACTGATAGACGGCGCGGACCACGTCATGAAATTGGTAGGCGTCATACGCGCGGGTGACATCCTGCAAGACCTCGTGCGCGCGCCCTAACGCCCAGCGGTCCAGCTCGGGCAGATCCGCCGCCGTGAGCCCCGGTTCCCCGGGCGCAAAATCATACAGGTTCGCCAGCACATACCGAAAGGTGTTGCGGAGCTTGCGGTAGGTTTCGGCGACCTGGCGGAGGATCTCTTCCGAGATCCGCACATCATCCCGATAGTCGCAGGAGGCCACCCACAAGCGCAGGATGTCGGCGCCATAGCGCTGCATGACGTCCTGGGGTGCCACCACGTTGCCTAAACTCTTGGACATCTTCCGCCCTTCGCCATCCACCACAAAGCCGTGCGTCAAGACGCTGCGGTAGGGCGGCTGGCCGGTCAGGGCCACGGAGGGAATCAGCGACACCTGAAACCATCCGCGATGCTGGTCGGAGCCCTCAAGATACAATTCCGCCGGCCAGCTCAGCTCGGGGCGCGCTTTCAACACGGCCTCGTGGCTCACACCGGAATCAAACCAGACATCGAGAATGTCGGTCTCTTTCCGGAGCGCGGCGCCTGAACACGTCGGACAACGCGCGTCCGGGGCCAGCGCCTGCGCCGATTCGGTAAACCACGCCTCGACCCCCTGCCGGGCGAGGGCCGCTTCGATTTGCTGGATCACAGCCACATCGAGCAGCGGCTGCTCGCAGGGCACGCAATGCAGCATGGGAATCGGCGTGCCCCAATAGCGCTGGCGGGAGAGGCACCAATCCGGCCGATGCTCCAGCATGCCGGTGATGCGATGCAATCCCACGCTCGGAATCCACGTCACCTGCCGCGCCGCCTTGAGCAATCGCTCGCGGAACGACGGATCCACTTTGAGAAACCACTGCGGAGTGGCGCGGAAGATGACCGGCTGCTTGCAGCGCCAGCAATGGGGATACGAATGGGAGATGATCTCCTGGGCGAGCAATCGCCGATCGGCCGCCAAGCGTTGGATGATGTGTTCGTTGGCCTCCCACACCGGCTGCCCGGCGAATTCCGGCACCTCCGTGGTGAGGCGGCCTTGATGGTCGACGGGCGAGAGCACCGGCAGCTGATACCGCTGCCCGATGAGGTAATCCTCCTGCCCATGGCCCGGCGCGATATGGACGATGCCGGTCCCCTCTTCCATGGACACGCTTTCATCGGTCACGACGACGGAGGCTCGGCCGCCTGCCTGCGCCGCGGGCGTCGCGGCAGGCAGGCCGAACGGGGCTGCGCACCGCATCCCGGCGAGCTCCTTGCCCGCGATGGCGCCGATCGTCGTCGGAAGCCCCGCATGAAGGACACCGGCCAATCGGCTAGCGAGTGCCTCGGCCACAAACAGATCATGATCCCACCCGGCCGCGCGCAGCAGCACATATTTCGCCTGCGGATGCACGCAGAGAGCCACATTAGCCGGCAACGTCCAGGGCGTCGTGGTCCAGACGGCCATGGCCAGCCGCTTGGGTTGCTGAAAGACATCGCGCCATCCGGAGGGCACCACGGTCGGCGGCTCCACCACCGGAAACGCCACATAGATGGACGTGTCGTGCCGATCCTCGTATTCCACCTCAGCCTCGGCCAAGGCCGTCTCGCAGGAGGCGCACCAATAGACCGGTTTTTTGCCGTGATAGATGTAGCCGGCCTCCACCAGCTCGCGAAACACGCGCAGGATGGCCAGCTCATACTCCGGCGCCATGGTCAGGTACGGCCGATCCCAGTCGCCGGCGACCCCGAGCCGCTGAAATTGGCTGCGCTGCACATCGACATAGCGCTGGGCGTAGGCCCGCGCTTTCCGGCGGAACTCGGTCTGCGCAATCTGATGCTTCGTCAGCTTCAATTCTTTAAAGAGCTGGTGCTCGATGGGCATGCCGTGGCAATCCCACCCGGGCACGTACGGCGCGTTGAACCCTTGCATCGTTTTGTAGCGCACGATGAGATCTTTGAGGATTTTATTGAGCGCGTGGCCGATATGGATGTCGCCATTGGCATACGGCGGACCGTCGTGGAGGATAAACGGCGCTCCGGAGGCGCGCGCCTTGCGGATGTGGCCGTGGAGGTCCTGGTCGCGCCACCGGGCGAGATACTGCGGCTCCCGCTTCGGCAAATCCGCCTTCATCGGGAAGCTGGTCTTCGGCAAGTTCAGCGTGGTCTTATAGTCCATGCGAATCGTCAGCGGAGGCGGATGGCCACGTCCAAGAGGGTGCGGATCACCACCATCTGAATGAGTTGAATGCCAAGAAACGCGACGATGGGGGACAGATCCAGCATGCCTATCACCACAAACGGCAGATGGCGCCGGATCCAGTCCAGCACGGGTTCGGTCGCGGCGCGGAGAAACTGCACGATCGGATTGAACGGATCCGGGTTCACCCAGGTCAGCAGGATGGCGATCAGCAGGATGAGGCTGTAGATCCACAGCACTTTATCCGCGATGACGGCAATCGCCTCCAGCGCGTTAGCCAGAACGAACATCCTCTCCCCTCCCTCAAGGCGATATCAGATATGAAATGGCCATTTCATATCTGATATCGTTCTGACAGTTGTTTGGAGCGCTGCGCGGCGGCCCGGAGCGCCTCCATCATATGGAGTCTCAGGCGTCGCTGCTCAAAGACTTTGAGCGCCGCTTCCGTCGTACCCCCCTTCGAGGCGACCTGGCTCACGAGCGCGCCGGCCGGCTCCCCGCTGGCGCGCAGCAGCGCCACACTACCCGAGAGCGTCTGGGCGATGGCGGCCGACGCCACATCCTTCGGCAGCCCCAGGGCCCGGGCGGCGTCCTCCCACATTTGCACGAGGGAGAAGACATACGCGGGGCCTGAGCCGCTGACGGCGGTGATCGCATCGAAATGCCGCTCGGGAAGCTCCGCCACCTCTCCCACGGCGTGAACGATGGCGCGCGCCATCGCCCGATGGCGCGGGCGCACCTTTGGCCCCCACGCAATGGCGGAAAATCCGGCACCCACCGTCGCCGGAAGATTCGGCATCACCCGCACCACCGGCACCCCAGGGAGCTTTGCCTGCCACCATCGAAGCGTGATCCCGGCCACAATCGAAATCACCAGATGCTGCGGGGTCAACTCGGAGGCCAGCGGCACGATCACATCGTGACACTGCTGCGGTTTGACGGCAACAATCACCACGTTCGTCCACCGGACGAGCCCGAGATTGTCCTCGGCGACCTGCACGGAAAAGCGCTGGCTGACGGCCTTGCGCGTCGCCGCATCCGCGTCAGCGGCGCGGAGGGCATTCGGCGAAAGGCCCGTCGCTAAAAGGCCTTTGATGAGGGCCTGGCCCATCTTCCCCGCGCCAATGATGCCAATACGGACACTGCGAAGTGACGTCATGTGGCTCGCGCCCCAAAGATCGCCGTGCCGATGCGGACGACATCCGCGCCTTCCTCGATGGCGACCTCAAAATCGTGGGACATGCCCATGGATAACTGCAGTGGCCGAGTGGCCGAGTGGCCGAGTGGTCCTCGCTGAAGCGTATCGCGAAGTTCGCGTAATTGGCGGAAGAAGGGACGCGAGGCTTCGGGGCTATCAGCGAGAGGAGGAATGGTCATAAGGCCGGTGAGTTTCAGGTGCGAGGTGTTCATGAGGGCTTGCGCTAATCCTTGCGTTTCGTCGGGGCGGCAGCCGCTTTTGGCCGCTTCCCCCGAGACGTTGACTTGGATCAAGACGTCAACCGCTTTCGACTGTTTGGCCGCTTCGCGTTCCAAGACCTCGATGAGAGGAAGCGAATCGACTGAATGCATGACGTCAAAGATTTCGACGGCCTGCCTGGCCTTATTCGACTGCAAATGACCAATCATGTGCCACCGCACATTCCGCTGGAAGCTGGAAGCTGGAAGCTGGAAGCGAGAAAGAACGACGTGCTTCGCTCGAGCTTCTTGGACGCGATTTTCGCCAAGATCCGTCAAGCCAGCCGTGACTGCTTCCTCGATCCGCTCGACCGGCACGGTTTTGGTCACGCCAATCAGCGTCACGGCTGATGGGGAACGGCCGCTGCGCTGGCAGGCCTTTGCGATGCGGTCTCGAACTGACTGGAGACAATCGGCTAACACGGTGGCTACTCTAGCACGAGCGATATCAGATATCAAATGGCGTTTTGATATCTGATATGGCTTTAGAAATACTCGGTGAGGATGGTGCGGGTGCGGCTGATGAGGCGGTCGACGAATCGGTGGGATGGCCTCGGCACGCCATTGGTGAAGGCGCGGGTGGCCTGCTCCAGCACGCCGATCGCCGGTGCCAACGCGACCTGGCGGGCGAGGTCGGTCAGCCGCTGGGTGCGCGCGCTGCGGCTGATGGTCGCCGTCATGCCGGTGGCCTGCTCCACCCATTCAACAAAACCGTCGAGCAGCGCCCCGCGGCCGGTCACCAGCACGGCATCGGGGCGAGGCCCCTCGGCGAGCAGGCCGGCGATGGCCGGCTTCAGGCGCGCCCATGAGGCGTCGATCAGCGCGCGAACCTCGGGCTTGCGGCTTAAGGTTGCTTCTAGGCTCCAGGCGGTGGCGTGATCCATCGTCGTCTGCAACTGTGTGGCGATCGCCATGGCCAGGGGCCCTCCGCCCTCCTCCACGCGAGCCGACGCCGAGAGGACGCCGTCCACGAACACCCCGACCGTCGTCGACCATCCCCCCACATCGATGATGAGCACGCGCTGGGCTGACCCCAGCGCATCCGCCGACGCCGCAAGAGCGGCCGGCAAGGTCCAGCTCAAGCGCGCCACTTCCAAGCCCGCTGACTCGACGGCCTGCACCAGGCGGCGGCGAGCCGCCATCGGCATGGACACGAGATGAAACTGCCCCATCAGCCGCGTGGCGGTTACCCCGCGGGGATCGCGGAGATGATCAAAGCCATTGCCGCTCGTGCTCAGCCGTTCCATCAGCAGCACGTCGCGGTCCACGGCCAGCGCCTGATCCAGCGCGCGTTCCTGCAGGCGCTGAAGATCGTGGGCCCGCACGATCACAGGCTCATCCGCCAGACGCACCATGCTGCGCACCTGCTCGCTGATGAGCGCTGGCGGATTGATGGCGACCAGCGCCCGCGAGACATCCGCGCGCACCGCCGTGGCGGCGAGGGCCTGCTCGATGGTGCGACCGACGAGCAGCGGATCGGAGAGCCATCCTTCCAACGGCGCTGGATAGGGCACGAGGCTGCTGCCGAGCAGCTCGAAGCCCGCCGCCTGCTGATGCGGCAGGCCGATGGCGCAGGCGATTTTCGTTGAGCCAACGTCCAAAGCGACTAACGGCTGAATGGCCATCACAACTCCGTGGCCAAGTGGCCACGCATTATGTTCTCGGCGCAATCACGGGTTCGGGGAATCGCACGTCGATGTAGCGCGCCGGCAGCACCTGCCTGGTCATCACGTTCAAGGCCGCCTGCAGCCGGCGTAATTGCTGATCAAGCTCCTGCTCCGATCCGCATCGGACCTCGGTGTCTCCCTGCGCAGATAAGCGCAGGAGAAAACGGATTTCGTGATCGTCGGCCACATCGATTTCGGCCAGATGCCGCGCGACCAGCGGCGGAGCCTGTTTCAGGCGCGCGAGCAGGCGGAGGGCCAATTGCAACCGTTCATCGGCAGACTCCCGGCCGGGTTTCACCGACCGCTGCGAGAGGCCGGTGAGCCGAACCATCGACTCCTGCGGCAGGCTGGATGGCTCCGGCAGCACGAACCCTCCGGCATCCACCGGATACCAAGAGCCAAGCTGGACCACCGCCACCGGCCGCCGCGGCACGGCTTCGATGCGCAGCGTGTTGGGCAATTGGCGAATAACCCGCACGGTGCGCAAGGCGGGCTGCTGCGCCTTCAATGCGGCTGCGAGGGCTTGCAGATCCACCGCCCAGAGATTCGCCCCGATCACGGATTGGGGCAGTGACAAGGCGGGACGCTCCGGCAGCTCCACGCGCGCGATGCGGAACACATCCGCCCGCCGCAGGGCGAGCGCCATGCCCCACAGGGCCAGACCCAGCAGCAGGCTGCACACCAGCGAATGCGGATGCGTCGCAATGGCCCGCGCCTGCGCGAGGATCCACCGCCCTACGCGCGGGAGTAGGCCTGGTGCCGCTCGATATTTTTTTGCCATGCCATCATCACCAGCTGCTCACAGAGCTCATCGTAGGAGATGCCGGCACACGCCGCGGCCTTCGGCAACAGGCTCGTCGGCGTAAATCCGGGAATCGTGTTGATCTCCAGCACGACGGGCTGCTGATCGTTGCGCAACAGGATGTCAGCGCGGGACACATGCCGACAGCCCAAGACGCGGTGCGCGGCGAGCCCCGCCGCCTGCGACGCCTCAGCCACTGACGGAGGCAGAGGAGCCGGCACGAGATACTCCGTCATGCCGGCCGTATACTTTGCGGCGAAATCAAACCATCCCTGATGCGGGCGAATTTCCACGACGGGGAGCGGCTCTTCGCCCAAGATGCCGACCGTCACTTCTCTGCCCACGATATACTCTTCAATCAGCGCTTCGCCGCCATACTGTCCGGCCATGCGAAGCGCTGGCCCGAACTCCTCCGGACGCCGCACCAAGGAAACGCCGAGACTTGACCCTTCGCGCACTGGCTTGACTATCATAGGAAGCTGGGAGCTGGGAGCTGGGAGCTGGGGGTGTTGGCATTTGCTTCCAGCTTCTAGCTTCCAGCTCCTAGCTTCACGGAGATTGACGATTTGCCATCGCGGCACAGCAATGCCCGCTTCCTCGAAGACGCGGCGCGAGGCCACCTTATCCATGCCGAGACGGCTCGCACGAGCATCCGATCCGGTATAGGGCAGATGAAGATTCTCGCAGAGTTGTTGGACGGTGCCATCCTCGCCGAAAGCTCCGTGCAGCGCGATAAAGACGACATCGGGACGCTGCTGCTGCAGCGACGAGGAAACGAAGGCGCACGCCGTGCCGCGGGAGCCGACTTTCGGAATGATGAGAGGCTCCGCGAAGACGCCCCGACGACGCAAAGCGTCCGTCACCCCCTGGCCGCTTTTGAGCGAGATGTCATGCTCGCCGGACGGACCGCCCATGAGCACCGCAACTCTGAGATGCTGATCCATCGTTAAGCACCAAATGCCAAATCCCAAGCACCAAGCAAGCACCAAGCTCCAAATCCCAAGCACCAAACCGTTTGGAATTTGGGATTTTGGATTTGGGATTTGCTTGGAATTTGGGATTTGGTGCTTGGAATTTGCATTGCTACAGTTTCTCGCCGATCATGCGCACTTCCGGCTCAAGGGTCACGCCAAAGACTCGATGGACGCGGCGCTGCACATGCTCCATGAGCGAGAGCACGTCATCGCACGTCGCCCGCCCGATATTGACGATAAAGTTGGCATGGCGCAGCGAGACCTGCGCATCGCCGATCCGAGCCCCTTTCAGGCCCGCCTGATCAATCAAGCGGCCGGCCCCGACCCCAGGAGGATTTTTGAACGCGCAGCCTGCCGAGGGCAGGCGAAACTCCTGGGTGGAATTCCGATAGGCCAGCGCCTGGCGAATCCGCTCATAGGCGTCGGCCGGCGGCACCTTGGGAAACGCCAGCTCAAGCCGCGTGACAATGCCCGGCTCCAGCGCGGCGTACCGATAGCGGAACTGGAGCTGCTCGCCGGTCAGCTCGCGGAGGGCTCCGTCAAACGTCACGAAGTGGATGCGGCGCACGAACCGGCCGATCTCCTGCGCATTCATGGCGACGGCCCCGCCCAATTGCCCAGGCAATCCGGCCAGCCGCTCCAGCTCGCCCCACCCGTGGACGGTCGCCAGATACACCAGCCGCTGCGTGAGGAGCGCTGCGCCGCAGGCCACGCGCGCCTCGGGCTCCTCGGGATCGCTGCAGTCTTCAAGCGTGCGAAAGCCGCGCCCGAGGTGCACGACCAGCCCGCGGGCCCCTCGATCCGCCGCCAGCGTGTTCGTGCCTCCGCCGACGATGGACATCGGCAGGCCGGCACGTCGCGCTTCGCGCAGCACGCCGATGAGCTCATCAAGGCTGGAGGGCTCGGCGAACCATTCGGCCGGCCCGCCGATGCGAAAACTGGTATGGTCGGCGAGCGGCTCACGCGCTCGAACGCATCTGTGTGGCCACGGCATGGCAGAGATCTCCGATATCGCCGGCTCCGAGGAAGAAAATCGTATCCCCGGGCCGAGCGATGCGCTGCACGAAGGATGACAATTCCTGTTTCGGCACATAGCGCACATGCGGGTGCCCGCGGTCGCGGACCAGCGTTGCGAGGCGCTCGCCGGAGATGCCAGGAATCGGCGTTTCAAAGGCCGGGTAGATGTCGGTGATGATGACCCCGTCGGCTCGATCGAAACAGCTTGAAAATTCCCGCTCCAAGGCTTGGGTGCGCGAGAAGCGGTGCGGCTGAAAGACCACGAGCCGGTGCCGGCCGTTGATCGCATCGGCATCGAGTGTGGCCTGGATTTCCGACGGATGATGGGCGTAATCTTCCACGAACCAGATGTCGCCGGGCAATCGCCGCAATTGGAACCGGCGGCGCGTGCCTTGAAACCCGGCGAGGGCCTCGCGGACGGTCAGCATCGGCAGATCCAGCGTCAATCCCAATGCGATGACGGCCAGCGCATTGAGGACATTGTGGCGGCCGGGCACCGAGAGCGTGAACGCGCCGAGCGCGCGGCCCTTGAACGAGGCGCGAAACGCGCTGCTGTGCGCCAAGAAGCGGATCCGCTCAGCCGTCACATCAGCGCCGCAGGAGAACCCGTAGGTGAGCTGCGACGGATAGCTGAGGGTCTCGCGGATGATGGGATCGTCCGCGCAGCAAATCAAGGCGCCTCCGGCCCGCAGCTGCAGCGCATATTGCTGAAACGCGGCGATGAGCGTGTCAAAACTCTGATAGTGATTCAGATGCTCCCGATCAATGTTGGTGATGATGGCGATGTGCGGAAACAGGTGCAAGAAGGAACCGTCGGATTCATCGGTTTCCGCCACGAGATACGCCCCCGTCCCGTTGCGGGCGTTCGCGCCGAGGGAGAGCATGATGCCGCCGACGACCACAGTGGGATCCCATCCCGCATGGATGAGGAGCTGCGAGGCCATGCCCGACGTCGTGGTCTTGCCGTGCGCGCCGGCCACCCCGATGAGCCGATGCTCCATCGCGAGGGCCGCGAGCAACTCGCCGCGGCTGATGGTGCGCAGGCCCCGCGCGCGCGCCTCCACGAGCTCCGGCTCCTCGGCGGCCACCGCTGAACTATAGACCACCACCTGCGCGCCCTCATGGAGGTGCGCGGGATGATGCCCGGCGGAAATGATCGCCCCGCGCTGCCGCAGCCGATGCGCCGAGGCGTTGACCTTCGCGTCGCAGCCGGAAATCTGGCAGCCGCGCTCCTGATAGATCGAGGCCAAGCCGCTCATGCCGATGCCGCCGATGCCGAGAAAATGCAGCCGCGTCCCTGGGGCAATGCGCACGGCTTGCTCAGGCAAGATCATGATGGGTGCTTGGTTCGGCGATCCGCCAGGTCGAGAATCGCGCTGCCGAGGCGCTGCGTGGCATCGCCGCTATCCAAGGATCGCATGTGGCCTCCCATGACGGCGCGCAAGCGCTCATCGGAGAGCAGGCGGCGCGCCGCAGCCAGCAGGCGCTCCGGTGTCGCCTCGGCCTGTTCGATCATCAGGCCGCCCCCGACGGTTTCCACGAGCGCGGCGTTGGCGCGCTGATGCCTCCCCGCATACGGATAGGGGATCAGAATGGCGGGCGTGCCGCATCGCGCCAATTCGCCGATCGTGCACGCCCCTGCTCGGCCGATGGCGAGATCGGCCACCGCGTAGGCGGCGGCCATGTCGGACAGAAACGGGGCGACCCAAGCGGATACCTGTGCGTCGTGATACGCGGCCTCAACGTCCGGCGCATCCGCGGCGCCTGCGAGATGGATCACCTGCCAGGTCGAACGCTCCCTGGGCGAGAGGAGCGGCAAGGCGGCCATCATCAGACGGTTGATCGCCGACGCCCCTTGGCTGCCGCCGAGGACGAGCACCGTCGGCCGCTGCGCGTCGAATCCGAAGCGTTCCCTCGTGGCGGCACTGGCGAGGTGGCCGATGGATCCGCGAATCGGCAGCCCGGTGATGATCGTCGGACGGCCAGCGAGGCCGGGTTGGGTTTCGGGAAACGAGAGCGTAATGCGATCCACCCATGGAGCGAGCCACCGGTTGGCGCGGCCCATGACGACGTTCTGCTCATGCAGCAGGCAGGCGATCCGGCGCGACTTCGCGGCCGCCAGCACGGGGGCGGACACCCATCCCCCGAAGCCGACGACCACATCCGGATCGCACGCGTCGAACCACCGGTGGGCTTTGTGCCACAACTGCCCGCATTGCCACAAGCGCCCGATCAGGCGGGAGGGCGCGACGGGGATGGGAGCGATCTCGACGGACGAAGGCCAGGCGTCGCAGACACCGGCGAGCATGGCGCGCGCGTGCGGACGCTGCGCGTACCACACCTGCGGCACTGCGCCCTCCCGCGCAAGGTAGGCCGCCACTTCCAGCGCGGGACTGAGGTGTCCGCCGCTGCCGTCAGCGACCAAGAGCGCTTTCACCACATCGTTCTCCTTGGCGGCTCGCTTGAAAGATCAAGGCGCAGGCCACCACATTCATGACCATGGAGCTGCCGCCAAACGAAATCAGCGGTAGCGGCAGGCCTTTGGTCGGAATCAGGCCTGTCACTACCGCGATGTTGACCATCGCCTGCAACCCGATCATCCCCACCAGGCCGCAGACAAGGTATTTGCTAAACAAATCGTGTGAGGCAATCGCAATCCGAAAACCGCACGTCACAAATAGCGCAAACAGCAGCAAGATGCTTGTGGTGCCAATGAATCCCAATTCTTCCCCAATGATAGCAAAAATGAAATCCGTGTGCGCGCTCGGCAGGAAAAATAATTTTTGCAGCGATCCGCCGAGGCCCGTGCCGAAGAGCCCGCCGCCGGCCAAGGAACAATAGGACTGGAGAATCTGATAGCCGCTGCCCAGCGGATCAGCCCACGGATCAAGAAACATCATGATCCGCCGCCGGCGGTATTCGGCGCCGGCGATCAGGATGACCAGGGCGGCCGCAGCGAAGATCGCCACGCCGGCGAGGTGCCGCCAGCGCGCGCGCGCGACCACCAGCAGCAGCAGCGTGACCGCCCCCATCGTCATTGTCGTCCCCAAATCAGGCTGGATCAGGACGAGGCCGGCCGTCAGCCCGGTGGCGATGAGCGCGGGCGCCACACCGCGCCACCACTCGTGCATCATGCCCGCCTTGCGCGCGAGCAGATCCGCCAGATAGAGAATGAGCGAAATCTTCGCCAGCTCCGACGGCTGAAAGCTGAAACCGCCGATCCGAAACCATCGGCTGGCCCCCCCGATCTCCTGGCCGACGACGTCCACGAGCACGAGGAGGACGAGGCTCAGCCCCATCAACCAGCGTCCAGAGCGGCGCAGCGCCTCATACGGCACCATCAAACACGCGATGCCCAGCAGCGCCCCGATGACGATGGAGAAGACATGATGCAGCGCAAACCGCAGGCTATTGCCGTACGTCGTTTCGGCCATCACCGCGCTCGCCGAATAGACCGCCATCAGGCCGATCCCTAAGAGGATCGTGATGATCACGAGCATCAGCTGACGCAATGTCTTCGGAGTCATGACGACCGCCCCTCAGCCAAGTGATGCACGATCGTCTTGAACGAATGTCCGCGATCCTCGAAGTTATGGAACATGTCGAAGCTGGCACACGCTGGTGAAAACAACACGGTCGTCCCGGGCCGTGCTTGCACGGCCGCGGCCACGACGGCTTGCTCCAGCGTGTCGGCTTCGCTGAGCGCTGGCACACCCTGCAGCAGCTCGCGCAGCCGCGGGCGCGATTCTCCGATCAACACCAGGCCCTTGACGCGCGCCTGCCGCAGCGGAGCCGACAGCGGGGCAAAATCCAATCCTTTATTGCGCCCCCCAAGAATCACCACGACATCGCCGCGCACCTCCTCCAACGCAAAGAGCAAGCTCTCGGGCGACGTGGACTTGGAGTCGTTCACGAAATCGATCCCGCCGAGGCTCGCCACATGCTCCATCCGGTGCTCGAGGCCGCGAAACTCGCGCAGCACCTGCCAGGCCAGCGGATCGGCAATACCGAGGAGGCGCGTAACCTGCAGCACCGCCTGCGCGTTCTCCGACAACATGCGCCGCGTTTCCTCGGCCAGGGACAGCGGCGGAGGGTTGCCGCGATTCTCGCCGAACCACACGCGCTTGGCACCGCAACGGTCTGCGGCTGACACCACGCGGGGGTCGCGGCCGTTGAGCACGGCCCAGTCCGTCGCGTCCTGCCGCTGGAACAGCCGCATCTTCGCCGCAAGATACGCCTCCGGATCGCGGTGCCGATCCAAATGATTGGCGCCGATATTCAGCAGCACCCCGATGCGGGGGCGAAACTGCTCGCAGCCCAGCAGCTGAAAGGAGCTGACCTCAACCACCGCGGTCACCGCCGGGGTCAGCCGGCTGATCACGGAGGAAAACGGCGTGCCAAGATTGCCGCAGGCGATCGCCTCACGCCCGCTGGCCCGGAGCGCCTCGGCGATCAGCGTGGTGGCGGTGCTTTTGCCATTCGTCCCGGTCACGGCCACCACCGGGGAGGGACAAAAATGAAACGCCAGATCAATTTCGCTCATGACCGGACGTTGCCGCGCCCTCGCCCATGCAATCGGCCCATGCGTTTCAGGCACGCCCGGGCTCGCCACGAGCAGCTCCGCCTCATCGAGAGATCGCGCGGTATGCCCGCCCAGCTCCACATCGAGGACGCCGAGTGCTAGCAGCCGCTCAGCCGAGGCGCGCAGCTGCGGCGTGTCGCCGGATTCCGTGACGGCCACGCGGCATCCCAGCCGGCAGAGCCATTCAGCCGCCGCCGCGCCGCTTTTGCCCAGCCCCGCGACGGTCACGCGCCGCCCGCTCCATGAGCGGCCGAAACGATCGCACAACCCGGCAGCCATCTCAGGTTCCATGGTCATCGTCATCACCGCGCCACCTGGGCCAGCCCCAGCGCGGCCAGCAGCAACCCCGCGATCCAAAAGCGGGCGATCACTTTCGGCTCAGGCCACCCCCCCAGATGCACGTGATGGTGCAGCGGGGCGACGCGGAACACGCGCTTCTTGTTCCGCCATTTATAGGATCCGACTTGCAGCATCACCGAAACGGCCTCCGCGACAAAGACGCCACCGACGATCGCCAGCCACCAGGGGCGGCCGCTGACGACGCCGATCGTCCCGAGGGCGGCTCCCAATCCCATCGCCCCCACGTCGCCGAGAAACACCGACGCCGGGAAACTGTTGAACCACAAAAATCCCACGCACGCGCCCGAAAAGCTCGCGCACCAGACAGCGAGCGCTGGATGCGCCGAGCCCGGCAGCAGCGTCAGCACGCCGAAGGCGGCAAACGCCATGGCCAAGCACCCGACCGCCAGCCCATCCATGCCATCCGTGAGATTCACCGCATGGGAGGCGCCGGCGATGACCAGCATCACAAACAGGATCCAGAGGGCGTTCGCCATCATCCCGGCCGTGGGGGCCGCCGTCACCACGCCCACGGCGATGGCGACCACGCCACTGAGCAGCAGCTTGGGCAGACTGCGAAGCCCGCGGCCATTGGGTCCGCGAAACTTTAAGAGATCATCCGCGAGGCCGATGGCCCCGATCCCCAGCGTTGGCACCAGCACCAGCCACGCCCCGCCAGCGCCCGCGGCCAGCGCTGCGGCCACGGCGACGCCGAGCACGATGAGCCCTCCCATCGTGGGCACCTGCGGCTTAGTTTGCTGATAGGCCAACAGCGGCGGGCAATCTCCGTAGCGGAGGGGGGCGAGGCGCTGCGCGCGGATGAGCGCAGGAATGATCAGACGCCCTGCGATCATGCAGCCTCCCGCGCTGGCCACGAAGACCAGCGCCGCCTCACGCAGTGGCGCGATCCGGTTGTCGAGCATATCGCTTCAACAGAAAATCCGTGACTTGCTCCAACTGCAAGCGCCGCGAGCCTTTCACCAGCAAGCCATCGCCCTGCTGAAGCAATCCCGGCAGCTGTGTCAGGAGCTCTTCGACGGTCTGATACGTGGCGGCCGCCTCAGGACGGGACTCCCGCACGCCTTCTGCCACGGATTCCGCGTGCTGCCCGACGGCAATCACCGCATCGATGCCCAGTTGGATCGCCAGCCGGCCGATGGCCTGATGCGCCGACGGCGCATAGTCCCCGAGCTCCAACATATCGCCCACGACGGCGACCTTGCGGCTCGCCTGAAGGTCCCGCAAGGTTTCCAAGGCGCGCGCCATGGAGAGCGGATTGGCGTTATAACAATCATTCAAGATGGTCAGGCCGTTGCAGCGCAACACTTCCGAGCGCAGCGGAATGGGCGCTGCGGTCATGAGCCGGTCGCGAATCAACGATAGCGGCACGCCCACCGCCCACGCGCAGGCGATCGCGGCCAGCGTATTTTCCACATTGTGGAAGCCGATGAGCGGAATTGTCCATTGGGTGAACTGATCGCGCAGCCGAAGGAGCATGCCGGCATCGGCGCGCTGCACATCAAAGGCTTGAATGTCGCAGCGATCGGTGGTGCCGAAGAAGACGCGCCGCACCATCGCATGCAGATATTTCGGCGCCTCGAATCCGATATCCATTTGATCGCCGGGCAACACGGCCGAGCCGTCCGGCGGCAGAGCTCGCAAGAGCGACAGTTTTTCTTGGCGCACGCCCTCCAGCGATCCCAAGAATTCCAAATGCACTGGACCGACATTGGTGACGACGGCCGCATCCGGCTGGACCATCGAGGCGAGATACGCAATTTCTCCCGGATGGTTGGAGCCTACTTCCACCACGGCGTAGCGGTGGGCGGGTGTCAACCGCAGCAGGGTCAGGGGGACGCCGATGTGGTTGTTCTGCGTGCCGAAGGTTTTGAGCACCTCCTCAGACGCTCCGACCACATGGGCGATCAATTCTTTCGTCGTGGTCTTGCCGCAGGAGCCGGTCACGGCGATGACCAGCGGATTCACGCGCTGCCGATGAAACCGCGCGAGATCTCCGAGCGCTTTCGTGGTGTCTCCCACGAGAATGGCCGGCAGGGCCGCCGAGCCGTTCGTGGGGATCAGCTCCCGCGAGACGATCACGCAGGAGGCTCCCCGGTGGGCGGCCGCTTCGACAAACGCATGCCCGTCGAAGCGCAGGCCTTTGATGGCCACGAAGGCCTCGCCAGCGGCGATGCGCCGGGAATCAATGCTGATCCCGCTGACCTGGCGCGCCCGATCGCCCCGCAGCAGGCGGCCGTGGGTGGCTTCCAATAACTCTTCGATCGTCCACATCATCCCACCGCCACCGCATGGCGCGAAGAGAACCAACGCTCCACGACTTCGCGATCGGAAAACGGCACGGAAACGTGATCGAATGTCTGATACGCCTCATGCCCTTTGCCGGCGATTAACACGGCGTCATCGCGGCGCGCCAGCCCCAAGGCGGCGAGAATCGCCTGCTCGCGATCCGCGATGGTTTCCGATTGGGTAAAGCCCGGCGGAAACCCCGCCTGGATCTGACGAATGATGTCGAGCGGCTCTTCCCCGCGCGGATTATCCGAGGTGAGGAGGACGACGTCAGCCAGCCGGCTGGCCGCCTGCCCCATGACCGGCCGTTTGGTGTGGTCGCGATTGCCCCCGCAGCCGAAGACGACGATCACGCGGCCGCGCGTCAGCTCCCGCAGCGACAGGAGGGCGAGCCGCAGGGCATCGGCGGTATGCGCGTAGTCGATGAGCACGTGGACGCCCGCATCATTCGGCACGCGCTCGAGGCGCCCCGGCACTTGCCTGATCCCGGCCAATCCTTCGCGAATCGCACCCGGCGAAATCCCCAGCGGGAGCAAGGCCGCGGCCGCCGCGGCAATATTCGAGGCGTTATGCCGCCCCAGCAGCGGTGTCGTCACCGGCACGACGCCCCACGGCGTTCGCAGCATCAGCTCCAGGCCCTGCCAGGAACATTGGAGCCGATCCACGGTGACTTTCGCCGGCTGCTCCACCCCGTAGGTCAACAGCGGACGATGCGGCAAGGATTCGCTGAGGATGCGGCCGTACTCATCATCCATATTGACGACGGCGTATCCCGATGGCTTGAGATGATCAAACAGCCGCCGCTTCGCCGCCGCGTACGCTTCACGCGTCTTGTGATAGTCCAAATGATCGGAGCCGAGGTTGGAGAAAATGGCGGCCTCGAACTCCAACCCCTCGATGCGGCCCTGGGCCAGCGCGTGGGAGGAGACTTCCATCGCGCACCACGACAGCCCCTGCCCGACCATCTGCGCGAAATAGCGCTGCAGCTCCAGCGGGCCCGGCGTCGTATTCGTCGACGGAAGCACGCGGCGGCCGATGTGATACGCAATGGTGCCCAGCAGCCCGGCTCGCTGCCCGGCGGCTTCCAGAATCGTTTGCAGGAGGAAGGTGGTGGTCGTTTTGCCGTTGGTGCCGGTCACGCCGATGAGGCGCAGCTTGCGCAAGGGGTGGCCGTAAAACCGCGCGGCCATGGCCACGGCGGCCGAGCGCGTATCCGGCACGACGATCACCGGGCACGCCGCCGGAGGAGGTCCTGATCCTGCTGGGGGGCGTGGAGCGGCAGGCGCAGGCCTCCGCTGCACGACGATGGCCGCCGCTCCACGGCTGGCCGCTTCGTGGAGGAAGGCATGGCCATCCGCAACCGCGCCTTCCATCGCGACAAACACGTCGCCCGAACGGACCTGCTTCGAATGGCACGCGATGCCCGAGACCGTGACATCGGCCACGGGTTCCGTGGTGATATCCTGCAACAGCTCACGTAAGTGCATGCGCCAAGTGCCTTCGTTACGGACTTCTCGCGATCGCTCGCCGAGGCAGCTCCCAATAACTCGCTAAGTGCTCCACCATGCGCTTAAACATCGGCGCTGAGACCACGCCGCCGAAATACACCGGCCGCGGCTCATCCATGCAGATCGCGATCACGAAGCGTGGGTCAGGCACCGGCCCAAAGCCGACGAAGGAGGCAACGAACCGACTGTGGGAATAACGGCCGTCCGGCTCAAGTTTTTGAGCCGTCCCGGTCTTACCGGCCGTTACGAGGCCCTGGACGGTTGCCAGCTGGCCGGTGCCTGACGCCACTGCTTCGACGAGTATCTGTTGAAGTGTTGCGGCGGTTTCTGGACGGATCACCCGCGGTGCGGCCGCAGACGCATGCGAGCGGATCACGCGGCCGTCTGCTGCGACCACGCGGTCAATCACATGGGGGCGAACGCGGCTGCCGCCGTTGGCGATGACGGATACCATGACGGCCAGCTGCATGGGGGTGGCCGCCACGCCCTGCCCCATCGGGATGTTGTAGGACGACATCTTCGACCAGCGCGCGGGCGCGGGCGCCAGGCCGCTGACTTCGCCCGGCACTTCAACGCCGGTCTTACGGCCGAAGCCGAAGGCTTGGATGTAGCGGTAGAGCTCCTCCGGTGTGAGGCGCTGCGCGGCTTTGACGGTGCCGATATTCGAGGAGTACTTGATGACATCGCGGAAGGCGAGCGTGCCGTGCGGGGTATGATCATGCAGCACGTGACGCCCCACCGCCGGGTAGGCGCCGTTTTCGCAGAAAATCGGCTCCTCCGGCGTGATGCGGCCAAGATCCAGCAGGGCCGCTGCTGTCACGACCTTAAACGTGCTGCCCGGCTCGAAGAGATCCGTCACCGCGCGGTTGCGGCGGCGCTCCGCCGATGAACCGCCCGGAGCATTCGGGTCATAGGAGGGCGCATTCGCCAGAGCCAGGATCGCGCCGGTGTGCGGATCCATGGCCACGATCGATCCGCCCTTGGCGTGGTATTTATGCATCCCCCACTCGAGGGTGTCTTCCGCCACCTGCTGCACCACGCTGTCGATCGTCAGCACGAGATCATGGCCGTCGATCGGCGCCGTTTCCGCGGTCCACGGGCCGACCAAGAGATCGCCTTTGGCGTCCCGGAGGGTGGCGCGCCACCCGTCATGCCCTTGCAGCATCCCGTTGAGCGCTAATTCCAAACCTTCCAGCCCCCGCTGATCGACATCGGTAAATCCGATCAGATGCCCGGCGAGCCGCCCGTGGGGATAAAACCGCTTCGGCTCCTCGATAATCCCCACCCCTTCGCGATGCAGCGGCAGGAGGGCGAGTTTCACTCCCGGGGTCATCTGCCGCGCAATCCACACGAACCGCCGCTCCTTCTTGAGCCGGCTCTCAATCTGCCGGGGATCGCGATGGACGATGCCGGCCAGTTGGCGCGCCATGGCCGGCTTGGCCTCCACGAGCGCGGGATCGGCAAACACCGAGGGCACGGGCACGGTCATCGCCAAGGACCGCTGGTCGCGATCATAAATGGTGCCGCGCGCCGCCCGCAGGCGTTGCGTGGCGTAGTGCTGGGCATCAGCAGCGGCTGCGTACCGGCCCGCCCCCGCCACCTGCAGCCAGAAGCAGCGGACCCAGAGGACGGCAAACACGCCCAGCCCGATAAGCAACACGCCGATAAGGCGATCATTCGTGGGCCGCGCCATCCCTCATCTCGATCTGCCGCGGATCATCGGCCGTGGATAATTCATCGATCGATGACCACGCCACCAAGGCCAGCTGCCGCGACTGAGCCTCGCGAGCCAAGCTGGCCGGCGAGGCCTCGCCGATCACTTGATGCGACAACCAGCTCAGCCGCGTTTCGTATTCCTGCACCTGCTGCAGACGTTTCCCCACGAGATAGCCTTCCATGAACACCGCCATGCGCTGCGCGGTGATCAGCATGCTGATCCCCACGGCGAGTGCCACGAACACCACCCATCGAGCCAGCGGCATCTTAGCGCCCGTCCCGGCGCTGCACGCCGCGCACTTTGGCCGAGCGGGCGCGCGGATTGCGCTCCACCTCGTCTTCCGAGGGCCGCAACGGTTTTTTCGTCAGGATCCTCCAGAGCCCCTGCGCGCTTCCCGCGAGAAACGCGCGCTTCACCAGGCGATCTTCCAGCGAATGGAATGTCAGCACGACCGCGCGGCCGCCGGGCGCCAGCAGCCCCGGGAGATCCGCCAGGAGGGCTTCGAGCGCTCCGAGCTCATCATTGACGGCCATGCGCAAGGCCTGAAAAACGCGGGTGGCGGGATGCAGGCGGCCGTATCGCGCGCGCGGCGGCACGGCCTGGCGGATCATCTCGGCCAGTTGCATGGTCGTGGTGAACGGCTGCGCCCGCCGCGCCTCGACGATCCGCCGGGCGATCGGCCTGGCAAACCGCTCTTCCCCGAGGGTCGCAAACAGCGTGGCGAGCTCCTCCATGCTGGATTCGCCGACGATGGCGGCCGCCGTGATCTCCTGCGTGGGATCCATGCGCATATCGAGCGGGCCGTCCTGCAGAAAACTAAACCCGCGCTCAGCCGTGTCGACTTGCAGGCTGGACATGCCCAGATCGAGCACGATGCCATCGACGGAGGGGACATGCAGCGCGCGGAGCCCCGCGGCGAGATGGCGGTAATTGTCGTGGACGAATGTCACATGAGGCTCGAATTCAATCAAACGTTTTTTCGCGATCTCCAGCGCGTGGGGGTCGCGATCCACGGCGATCACGCGCCCGCTCGGCAGCAGATGCGGCAGCAGGCTGAGGCTATGGCCGCCGCCGCCCACCGTCGCATCCACAAAGGTCGCCCCTGGGCGCGGAGCGAGCAACTCGAGGACTTCCCGCGTCATCACCGGCTGATGCCATCGCGTCTCCCCGCTCATTGCCACCACATCAGCAACTTCAACCATCGGTTCACGGCTAGTCCAGCATGACGCGCTCGGCGACCTCTTCAAAACTTTGCCGCGAGCTGTCATAAAACGCCTGCCACTTCTCTTTCGCCCAAATCTCCATCCGGCTGGAAACGCCCACGATAACGACATCCGTCTTGATCTGGGCGAATTCCTTGAGCGCTTTAGGAATCAAGATGCGGCCTAAGCCATCCACGGCGACCTCGGCCGCTCCGGAAAAGAAGAGGCGATTGAATTTCCGCCCTTCGGCTTTTGTAAACGGGATCTGCTTGAAACGGTTCTCGGCCAGGCGCCATTCGGCCTCGGGAAACAGAAACAGACACCCATCGAGCCCGCGCGTGAGAAACAGCGTCTTCACGTCGTGCTGCGTGAGGGCTTGGCGGAATTTGGAAGGAATGATGACGCGGCCTTTCCGGTCGACCGTATGTTCGTATTCGCCGTACAGCATTGCATCGCCTGCTGGTCTGCAACGAATTTACCACTTTCTTCCACTTTCATCCACAAGAATGCACAAACTATACCTGTTTGCCCCACGCGTTGTCAAGATAAAAAGCCACAAAATCTTATGGGAAAATAAGGAATTCTACGGGAAATGCAAAGGACTTAGTGGAGCCGAGCCAGGAGGCGTTGGGCGCGGGCGCGATCGTGCCGCATCTGCCGCTGGAGCGCCTCCACAGAGGGAAAGCGCTGCTCTCGCCGAAGCGGCGCGATGAGCCAAACGATCACACGGCGGCCCAGCAGGCGGCCTGGGTCGCGAAACAGATGGACCTCGCACACGGCTGGCCCGCCGCCAAAGGTGGGGCGGACGCCGAAGTTCATCACCCCACCCCCTGCTGCATGGCCGCAGAGCGGCCATCGCTTCAATGAAGCGATTCGCCTGCGGCGAATAGCAACAGGGGGTGGGGTCACCCCTTTCCAGCGACGGTGGCGACGCAGATCTTCAAGCATCACCGCATAGACCCCATGAGGAGGAACCGCTTGGGGGATCAGGCGGATATTGGCCGTCGGAAATCCCAGCCATGCGCCGCGCCCGGCGCCCCGGATCACCACGCCTTCAAGCGAGGGGGGGCGGCCCAGCAAGGATCGCGCGGCGGAAATCGAACCGCGCGCGATCAGCCGCCGAATGCGCGAGCTGGAGACGACCGCCCCCTGGCGCCGCACGTGCGCCACCGCGATCACGCGCACCGAACACTGCCTGGCGAGCTGCCGAAGCGTGTCCATCGTGCCCTGTCGATTCCGGCCAAAGACGAATCCTTCGCCGAGTATGACCGCCGCCGCGCGCAGCCGGCGGAACACGAAGCGCTCCGTGAACGCTTTCGCCGACAGGCGGGCGAAGGAACGGCTGAAGGGTATCACCCAAATCACGTCAACGCCTAAGGCCGCGAGCGCCTGAAGACGCGCGGAAGGCGACATCAGCGACGGCGGGGCATGCTGAGGATCGAGGACGTGATGCGGATCAGGATCAAAGGTGATGATGACGCTGGCGGCCTGAAGGCGCTTGGCAAGGCGCACGGTGGCTCGAATCAACCGCTGGTGGGCAAGGTGCACGCCATCGAAGACACCGATGGTGACGACCGTGCGCCTCGGTAGTCCTCGCAGCGCACGCCATCCCCTGAAGATGCGCGTCGGCATTGGTCAATGGTGACTCGTTGCTCGGAGTTCCTGTATGATCTCGTTAGAGGACGCGGCGCGGATCCAGGACAACGATTTCGCCGCATCCAGCGACCAGGCGTCGATCCGCGTGCGCCTTAGGCTTGTGAGATGCCCAACCGTGCCGAGCCGTTCCGCGATCGTCTCCGCCAGCGCGCGGATGTACGTGCCGGCCGAACAGGTCGCGTGCACCGTCAGGGCCTGGGGCGCGCAGTCCATCAGCGTCAGGCGCGCGATATGCACGGATCGCGCCGAGAGCGTGACCGGCTGTTCGCGCCTCGCCCACCAGTACGCCGGGCGGCCGCGCACCTTGACCGCGCTATAGGCCGGCGGCGTCTGGGTCTGCTGGCCTTCCATTGACGACAACAGCCGTGCCACGTGCGCGCGATCGAATGGCGGGACGGGTGCCCTCCGCACAGGGCGGCCGTCGGCGTCGCCGGTATCGGTTTGGACTCCGAGGCTCACGACCGCCTCGTAGGATTTGTCGTGCCCCTGAAATGCCTGTTGATGCGCGGTGGCGCGCCCGATGAGCAGTATCAGCAGCCCCTCCGCCATCGGATCCAGCGTGCCGGTATGGCCGATGCGCGTGATCCCAAGCTTGCGCCGCACCAGGGCCACGACGTCATGCGACGTCATCCCCCGCGGTTTATCGACGAGCAACAACCCCTCGACGTGGCCGGGTGGCCGAGTGGCCGAGTGGGCGGGAGCCTGGGCCACGTGGTCACTGGGCCACGTGGTCACGGGTGTTGGTTGTTCGGAGATCATCGAGTTTCTTGCCGATCGCGATGGAGCCGGCGATCGATTCATCATAACAAAACACCAAAGCCGGAATCACTTTCAGACGAAAGCGTTTTCTGATCAGCCCGCGCACGAATCTGACCGAACGATTCAGCGCGTCCTGCGATTCTGCGAGGTCCTGCTCGCTGCCCAGGCAGCTGAAAAAGACTTTGGCATGGCTCAGATCCTTTGACAAGTCAACCCGCGTAATCGTGACGAACCCCACGTCGGGGTCTTTGAGCTCCCGGTGGATGATCATGGCGATTTCCTGCTGCAACTGATCCGCTAATCGCTGGGTCCTGGTGTCGTTCATGGGCGCTCCCCTTCGCGCGTCATCAGGTCAAGCTCTTTCCTGAGACGCCCGGCATTCAGCCATCCGATGGCGCCGGCTTGCACGGCGCGCCGAAGCGCGCGGGCCGTCGAGGCCTCCCACCGCAGATGAAAGCGGTGGGCAAACCGAATGCCCCGGAGGATGCGGCTGGGATCATCCAGAAAACTGCGCGGATGCAAGATGCGCAGCTGCCGCCGGCGCAGATCGCGCGCGCCGTGAAACGGGTCGATGAGCCGGCCAAACTGCGCTGGAGCCAACGCGACCGCCATAGCATTGATCGTAAAATCCCGTCGGCGCAAATCATCCTTCAGCGCCCCCGGCGCGACCGTTGGATAGGCCGCCGGACGCGCATACGTTTCTTTGCGGCACATGGCGATATCTAGATGGCGCTCAAGGCTCAAGGCTGAAGGCTCAAGGGTGATAGTCGCCGTTCGAAACTGCTCATGCACAGCCGTCACATCCCCCCCAAGCTCTGCAGCGATAGCGCGAGCTAATGCAAGGCTATCGCCTTCGACGGCGACATCAAGATCGGGCGTCTGCGTAATACCAAGCATCCAATCTCTGACGCATCCTCCAACCGCATACGCCTTCATTCCATGCTCCTCAGCGATCACGCCTATCCGCCGTAAGAGAGGAGCGATCGCTCTCGGAATACAGGCTGCCATCGTTGCTATCGGCTATCTGCTATTTGCTGCATTTACGGTCTCGGATGATACTGCTCATGCACCGCTTTCAAGCGAGCCCGATCCACATGCGTGTAGCGCTGCGTGGTGCTGATGTTCGCGTGGCCCAAGAGCTCCTGGACGACGCGCAGATCAGCGCCCCGCTCTAAGAGATGCGTGGCAAAGGAATGGCGCAGCGTGTGCGGGCCGACCGTTTTCTCGATCAGACCGGCCGCGGCGTAGCGGCGCAAGAGCTGCCAAATGCGCTGCCGTGTCAGACGATCGCCTCGGCGATTCACGAAGAGTGCTAACGTCTCGGGTCGGCGCTTGACCAACGCGGAGCGCTCAGCCGAGAGATAGTGCGCGAGCGCTGACGCGGCGTGCTTGCCCAAAGGCACCAGGCGCTCTTTATTGCCCTTGCCGATGCAGCGCAAGAATCCTCCATCGGCATTGTAGTGCATAAGATCTAGCGAAACGAGCTCGGAGACGCGCAGGCCAGCGCCGTAGAGCAGCTCAAGCATCGCCAGATCGCGGATGCCTAAGCCCTCCGCGCTGATGCTGGCCAGCATCCGCTCGATTTCCTCAAGCCGCAGCGTCGTGGGAAGGCGGTGCCACAACCGCGGGGTTTCGATAAAGGCCGTGGGATTGCGCGTGATCACCCGCTGGCCTTCAAGATATCGAAACAGCCCTTTGACGGCGGCAAGTTTCCTGGCGACGGTTGCCGGGCTGCGGGTGGCCCGAATCGCCTGCAAAAATTCCCGCACGTCCAGCGGCTGGACGCGCGTGAAGGCGCTGATCTTCCGCTCCTGCAGAAATCGCTCGAAGCGCTGAAGATCCTGGGCGTAGCTCTCGCGCGTGGTGCGGCTTAAGCCCCGCTCCAGCTCCAGGTACGAGAGATACTCTTCAATCTGCTGCTTCATCACGGCTTCAGTTGATCCTGCACATCGCGCCAGGAAAAACTTCGCTGGATCTGGCGGGTCTGCGCATCGATGCGCCGGTGAATGGCGGAGGCCTGCGCAGAATTCATCTCCCCCACGTAATGCTGCAGCTCATGGTTCATCGCCGTGCGCTCTTCAATCATCGGGGCCAAACGAGCGGCGACATCTTCGGCGACCAGGGTCTGCATCGTGTTCAATTCGTTGAGCGCCTCGGCGGAAGCGTGCTTATACCGCTTCGGGTTGATCGGCGGGCTGGCGAGTGCCTGCAGCACTTGATCGTTCCAGTAATCGAACATGAGGGCATGCTTGCGGTACCGATCCAGCGGCGTCATCGCGCGCGAGTAGTCGAGAAAGTTGATGATCGGCGTGGGGGAAGCGGGTGCGCGCTTGGACTTGCGCGTGAGCTTCTTCTGGAGCGATTCGCATCCGACCAATCCAGCAGATAGCAGATAGCAGATAGCAGATAGCAACATCGTTCCGGCCACGGTGCGCGCTCTCATGATGTCTCTCCGATCAGCTTGAGGAATTGCGCCTCATCAAGGATGCGAACACCAAGCGCTTTCGCCTTGGTCAATTTCGAGCCGGGGGAGGCGCCAGTGACGACGTAGGTCGTCTGCCGGCTGACACTCGAGGAGACCGCGCCGCCGAGCTTGCGCACCCGCTCGGCCGCCTGCGAGCGCGTCAGGCTGGACAGCTCTCCGGTCAACACGAAGGTCTGTTGCGCAAGCGGTCTGGGCCCGGTGTTGACCGTTTCGGTCATCGTGACCCCCGCCGCGTCAAGTTTGCTGATCAAGCGCTTGGCCTGCGGCTGACGGAACCATGCCACAATCGCCTCGGCCACGATCGGGCCCACGCCGGAAATCTGCTCCAGCGCTTCCTTATCCGCAACCATCAGCTTGGCCATGGACCCAAAGTGCTGGGCCAGATCCCTGGCACCGCGCTCACCGATATGACGGATGCCTAACCCGTAGAGCAGCCTTGTGAAGCCGCGCGTTTTGCTGATGCGAATCGCCTCGAGCAATTTGTCGGCTTTCCGCTCCGCGAACAACGGCAGTGCCAGCAGCTGCGCTTTCGTCAGATGGTACACCTCCGCCGCATCATGAACCATCTGTTGTTCGACGAGCTGCTCCACGATCACATCGCCCATGCCCTCAATATCCATCGCCGCACGCGACCCAAAATGCAGCACCGAACGCACGAGCTGTGTCGGGCACAACGGATTGATGCAGCGATAGGCGACCTCATCCTCTTTTTCTTTCGCCACCGCGCCGCCGCAATCCGGACAGCGCTTCGGGGGGCGCACGCTGCGCTCCTGGCCGGTGCGCTTGCTCTCCATCACCGTGATGATTTTGGGGATCACATCGCCGGCGCGCTGAATCACCACCGAATCGCCAATCTTCACCCCGAGCCGCTTGATCTCATCATAGTTGTGCAGCGTGGCGCTCGAAATCGTCACGCCGGCGCACGAGACGGGCTTCAGCGACGCCACCGGCGTGATCGTGCCGGTGCGGCCGACCGACGGCACGATGTCGAGCACGTGGGTGGTGGCTTGCTGCGCGGCAAATTTATACGCCATCGCCCAGCGCGGCGACCGCATCGTCATGCCGAGCCGCTCTTGATAGGCGAGCTCATTCACTTTGATGACGGCTCCATCCGCTTCGTAATCCAAACGGTCCCGGCGCGCCTCCAAATCGCGGCAGCGCATGAGGGCCTCGTCAAAGGACGTGCACGTCCGCGCCTGCTCCGTGATCGGCAGGCCGAAGCGCTTGCAACGTTGCAGAAACTCCCAGTGCGAGGGAAACGTCATCCCCTCGACTCGGCCATACGAGTGGGTGAAAAAGCGCAATGGCCGGCAGGCCGTGATGCGCGGATCTTTTTGCCGGAGGCTGCCGGCCGCGGCGTTGCGAGGATTCGCAAATGTCTCCTCTGCCTGATGAGCCGCGGCGGCGTTGTGCCGTTCGAAGGCGTTGATCGTCATATAGACTTCGCCGCGGACTTCCAGGCGCTTCGGCGGAACACCCTGCAAGCGCAAGGGGATCGCGCGAATCGTCTTCGCATTGGCCGTGACATCCTCGCCGGTTGCGCCGTCGCCACGCGTGGCCGCTTGGATCAGCCGCCCGCGGTCATACGTCAGCGCCAATCCCACCCCATCGATCTTGGGCTCAACCGTGTAGGTCGGTGTTGCGTTCGGCAAACCTTTCATCACGCGCTGATGCCACGCCTGCAGCTCCTCTTCGCTGAACGCATTATCCAGCGAGAGCATGGGTGTCCCATGGCGCACCGGACGAAACGCCTCATCCGGAATCCCGCCGACGCGCTGAGTCGGCGAATCCAACGTGATCAGCGCGGGGGCGCTTGCCTCCAACTCCTGCAGTCGACGCATGAGCTGGTCATATTCAGCATCAGACACTTCCGGCTGGTTCAGCACATAGTACCGATAGTCGTGGCGGCGAATGTCCTCTCGGAGCCGTTCGATGCGATGCTTGACCGATGCCGTTGGCGTGGTCATCGGCCAAGCGCCAATCGATCAGCGAGAAAGCTCGGCAAGCCGGCCTGGCGGATCTTTTGCTGGGCGGAGGCGATGTCATACGCCACGCGATGCATGCTGATGCGATGTTGGCTCGTATCGATGATGGCGAAGCCGGCGCGCGGATCGCCGTCGCGGGGTTGTCCCACACTCCCCGGGTTCACGAAATACCGGCGGGTAGCCGCCTCATCGGCATAGGAGACATCCGCGAGCTCCGCCGCTGCGGTCAGCACGCGCAGCAATCGCCGCTGGGCGAGATCATACTCCACGATGCACGGCACATGGGTATGCCCCGCGAGGCAGATGAGCGTTTTGCATAAATGCAGCGTGTCAATCATCTGCCCGACATCCGTCAGATAGGCAAACCGCTCCGGATGCCGCAGGCTGGCATGCACCAAGGTGAAGGGTTCCTCGGTTTCGATCCAATGCAGCCGGCGCAGCGCATCAAGCTCGGTGAAGCCTAACTGATCGCGCGTCCATTCAATCGCCGCGCGCGCCGAATGCGTAAACCAATTCAATTCCAGCTTGCCGATGCAGCCGGCTTCATGATTGCCGGCGACCGCCACCGCCTTGAGCGCCTCGAGACGGGCCAAGCACGCAACGGGGTCAGCCCCATAGCCGACGACATCGCCCAGACACAGGTACTGCTCAACGCCCTGCGACGCGCACGCCGTGATGGCCGCGGTGAGCGCTTCAAGATTCCCATGGATGTCGGAGAGGACGGCGCACCGCATTCGGCAGCCCGTCAGTAGTAACGGATCTCAAAATCGTCAAAGGTCTCAGAGGCGCTGCTCCACGTCAGGTCGACCTGCTGAATGAAGTTCTTCATGGGGCTCGCGCGGACGGCCTCGAGAAATTGCTTGAGGGTGTCCTCTTCGGCTTCGCCGATCAGCTCCACGCGCCCTTCGCGCAGATTCTTCACCCAGCCCACCACGCCGAATTGGCGGGCGATCTCCTCGGCGGTCATGCGAAACCCAACCCCCTGCACCCGGCCCGAGTAAAAGACGTGGACGCGTTTTTTCATCAGGACTCGATGAGGGCGGCTAATTTAGCCAACACTTCAGAAACTGTCGCTACCGGCACCGTACAGCAATAGCGAGCTCCTCTGGCCTTCCAGTCCACGCTCTTGAGTTGGTCGGCTAAGACAACACCCGACACCGCGAATCCTTGAGGGATCGCGACCTCGAACGGGTACCCCTTCACTTGGCTTGTGATGGGACAGACGAGTGCGAGCCCAACCTTTTTATTGTAGGCCTCCGGAGAGATGATGAGCGCGGGCCGATGGCCGGCCTGCTCATGCCCTGCTTGCGGAGTAAATGTCAGCCAGGCAATCTCGCCGCGCTTAGGACAATACGAGTCGGACATCACCACATTTCCTGTCCGACCTGCCCTCCCCAGTCCAGCTCCGCATGACGATTGCGCTTGGTGACCTCTTTGAGCAATTTCGATAAGGCATAGTGCCGCTGCCGCCTGGGTTTCACCACAAGCTTGCCCGCCACGAGAACAATGTCTACCACCGACCCCTGGTGGAGACGGATATCCCTCGCCACGGACTGGGGGATCCGTAACGCCAGGCTATTGCCCCACTTCTGGACCGTCGTGTCCATGGCCTCCTCCGATCAGATGTATCTACATTGAGTATACATTCATTCGCCCAGCGATGTCAAGCGACCGCATGGGCCATGATTGGTCAGGGCGGCCCTGCTTCGCCCTATCGGGCTTCGCAGCGGCTCGCCCGAATTGCTTCGAAGCTGCTCCACGACAGTGGAGCAGCGTAGAAGAATCGGGGCGGCAGGATTTGAACCTGCGACCTTCTGGTCCCGAACCAGACGCTCTACCAAGCTGAGCCACGCCCCGTTCTACTTCGCCGCTCCATTTTCATGAGGCGGCTTCGTAGCAACTACTCTCTTCTGTGAATGTTCGCACTACCAAGCTTGCCGCTGCGAAGCTCGGGCCGAAAGGCCACGAGCGAAGCAGGACTGAGCTCCCTCAGGCCTGATGGCCTTCGGGATGCCCATCGCCCACCGTCGTGGGCTCGGGCGCACGCCCCGGTGTTTCTATCAACCTTTCTTCACAACGCTATTGACGTGCCAAGCGATCGGCAGGGATTCGCACGACTTTGCCTGAGCGCCAGACGACAATCGGTTGCCCTGTCCGCTGATGCTCTTTGACAACTTGTCGAACGGCGCTTCTTAGAGCCTTTTCGGCCTTGGACGATAAGGCAGAGACGCTCACTTTTTTGGCGCGCATATCAATCCTCTTGAGCAGCAATCTACCCGCTTTGATGCCGGCGGCTGCAGGAGAAAACGGCGATAAGCCTTGAGCGATAAGATCGGCGTTGACGAAATTTTCGCACTTGGCATCATGCGGCAAGAACTCTCTCGCGAAGGTCGTTTTCCCTGTTATCGGGTTTTCAGGAAATGCCTGACATGATCGTGGCTGCCGTAGAGGACATACTGGATGAGGTCGCCGGCACGGCGATACATCACGCGCACGTGGATGTCCACACGAAATTCAAAATAGTCGTTCCGCAGATGCGTGATCCCCAAGCCTTGCGGCCACTGACGACCCTCTATGGCGTGCTGGAATTTCTCAATCGCCCTCAGGAGCTTGGTCGCTTGCGCCCTGGAAAGATTCCGGGTGGCGTCGAGGAACGACGGCTGATAGTCATACCGCATCAGCCACGGCGGCCAAGATGGCGTTTCAAGTAGCTCAAGGAATCCGCCGCGTTTTCACACATGGCGGCGGGCGCTTGAGCGGCAAGCCGCTCAATCTTCCTCCATTCCTCATCCGTGAATGGATCGGTTGACGGCACCGGCTCGATGCGGGTCAGCGCCACGCGGCCTCCCCGAATCACAAACCCCACCAAATCATGCTGGGCCTTGAGGTGCAACGCCTCCCGCACCACTTTAGGCAACGTCACCTGAGCTTTCGCGCCGACTGGCGAGGTAATAATTTTGCTGGTCATTGTTTTTCTCCTGAATTCTTGGATTTCCTACTATAAGATTATCACGCTCCGCCCTTCCCTGTCAAGGTCCCCGCCTCGGTCGCACGCCCCGAAGTTTACCGACGGGATACGAGCACTTGTGCAACAAGTTTCGCCAAATAGTCTAGCTCTATATTGACGACATCGCCAACTTCTCGGCACCGCAACGTGGTGCGGCGCAGGGTTTCCGGAATCAGATGGACGGCACATGACGAGGCTGTCAGACGCTGTCCCACAGTCAGACTTACGCCATCGACGGTGACAGGGCCCTTGGGTACCAGCAGCCGCCTAAGGGGGGGTGCCACGCGAATCGTGAGCACCAGCTCACCCCGGCGCTGCTGCCGCTTGATGACGCGGCCGACGCCATCGACATGCCCCAAGACCACGTGGCCATTGAGCCGGTCGGTGAGCGATAGGCTCGGCTCAAGATTGACCGGATCGCCGATACGCAGCGCGCCTAAGGTCGTTAGGCGCTGCGTTTCGGGAATCATCTCAAACGCCAGCGCCCCGCGCGCGACCGCCACCACGCTGAGGCACGCGCCATTAACCGCAACACTTTCCAGCGGCCGCACCCTGGCCGCCGTCTTGGGGGCTTGGATGGTGAGACGGACTACACCGCGTGAAGCTTGCCGCTTCACCACGGTACCAATTTCTTGAACGATGCCTGTAAACATGATTTTAGCTGATCGCTGATAGCTATCTTGGATACACGAGGCGGCCTTCCACGCAAAGATCAGGACCCACGCGACGCACGGCCATCTGATCAAGATGGATGGCTTCTGACAGCCGCCGGATCCCGCGACCCCCGACCGCGCCGATGGCTTCACGGCCGCCGATGATCAGCGGTGCGACGCAGATGAGGACGCGATCCACCACTCGTTCAGCCAGAGCACTCGCCAAAACTTCTCCACCCCCCTCGATCAGGAGGGACTGCACTCCGCGCTGCGCCAACTGCTGAAAGAGGCGGCGGAGCGGAACGCGGGACGATCCAGGAAACGCGATGACGTCAACGCCGCGCTGCCGCAAGGCGAGCCGCTTGGCATTCGATCGCACCGTCGTCGCCACAATGGTCGGCTGTATTGTCAGTTGCTGCACGCATCGCGCATTCAGCGGAATCCGCAAGCAGCTATCGACGATGACGCGCACCGGCCGGCCGGCCCGGCGCCGCACGCCTCGAGCGGTCAGCCGAGGATTATCACGCAGCACCGTCGTGATGCCGAGGAGCACCGCATCGACTTCGCCGCGCAGCCGATGGCCTAAGCGCCTGGAGGCCGCGGAGGTGATCCACTGCGATTCGCCGGCGGTCGTGGCGATTTTCCCATCAAGGCTTTGGCCAATTTTAGCGATGACCAACGGCAATCCTTCGGTCATGGCTTTCTCAAAGGGCGCGTTGAGCCGCCGCGCGTCTTCTGCCAGCAGCCCTATGGTGAGCGCGATCCCTGCGCGGCGCAAGTATGCGAGGCCCCGGCCGCGAGTGATGGGATTCGGATCCTTCGACGCCACGACCACGCGGCGGATGCCGGCAGCGAGAATCGCCTCGCAGCACGGCGGGGTGCGGCCGGTGTGCTGGCAGGGCTCAAGCGTCACGTAGAGGGTCGCGCCGCGCGCTCGCGATCCTGCAGCGCGGAGCGCGTTGGCTTCCGCATGCGGCCGGCCGGCTCGCTGATGATACCCCGTTCCAATGACTCGTCCGTGCTTGACAAGCACAGCCCCCACCATCGGATTCGGTGATGTGCGCCCAATCCCTCGTCGCGCCAACCGAAGCGCTTGCCTCATATATCGCTCATCAAGATTTCGAGGGATCATGTAGAAATAACCAAGGGTAAAGTCGTGTTCCAGCCACCTAGTTTAGTATCATGGAGGCATGACCCGGCGGCACCGATGCCCACACTGCCAGTACACGAGAACGTGGGTTGTCCG
>JACQWM010000002.1 GCA_016209275.1 Candidatus Omnitrophota bacterium | reverse complement strand
CCTTCTGATGCCATTCCCACCCGGAGGGCACGACTATGAAACTCCTGTCTCCGCCTGAGCTCACCGTCAGAACGGAAACCATCCCGAATTTTCCTAGGGATTTCAATGCCAGACCGCGACGTTAAGACAATTCGTGACTTGATCTATTATCAGTACGCCAAGATCATTACGAGACGGGCCTTCTCAGCGCCTGATGGGCAAGAGGCCAAACGGCAGCACTACGGCTTCATTAAGCAGACGTTCCGGCAACTCAAGAGCGGCGAGAAATCATGGTCGGACATCACGCGGGAAGATTGGCAGTTGGTTGAGGCGGAGAGGGCCTGCGGCTACTGCGGAGCGACAGAGAACCTGCACAAGGAACACCTCGTGCCTAAATCTCTGTGTATCCGGCCGGAATGCGCCACCTGCGGGACCATTCAGAGTATTCATAACCAGGTTTTCGCGTGTGGTCCGTGCAATACGCAGAAAGGCACGATGGGACTCTACGAGTTCTTTCGCTCGAGGCATCCCACGGAGCCCAAATTCTATGACCGCATTCCCCCACTCTTGGAGAAAAAGTACCTGAAGACGATATACAACTGTCATAATTGCGCCGGCACCTTGGACAAAGAACCGATTACCCGACGGGATATACCTGTTCTCGATATTGATGCTATCATTCAGAATCCGAGGAGCGCATTGAGCTAGCCATAAAATGGGCACCATCGCGGATTTTCCATGGAAACTCATAGGATTTCTCACGATTGGTGCGGCTTTACTTCAAGCCAGCCCTGCGGTGAGAGCAGAAACCTACGACGCGACAGTGACGATCGACAGTGGATCCTATACCGTACCTGTCGAGGTTGAAGATGGAGAGGTTACTTCAGTCCATTGGCCCAAATGGTGGGGATATGCATGTTTCTGGAGCAGAAATCGATGGCACGGAAGCCAGTGGCTACAACTCTCGTCGAGAAAGGGTCGAAATTGAGGTTGATGACTATGATGAACAGGGAGGTGAACAAGAAGAATAAATCGTAGAGAGAGCACCACAGCACTGCACTCGCCCATCTTCGCACCGGGACCACGCTCGCAACTCTTAGGAGGTTTAGATGTGGCGGAAGATAGCAGTTATCGTACTTTTCAGCTTGTGGTTTGCTGCGATTCAAGCTTCATTAGCAGAAGCCAGAAGCCGCCGCTCCTCTAGCCGTAGCGACTACGGTTATGGCTATGTCAATCCCAACGCGCATTCGGTCCGTCCTTATACTGACCGCAACGGTAGTCTTCACTCCGGGCATATGCAAACTAACCCTAATGGCACAGACAAGGACAATGCTGGCACTCAGGGCAATACCAATCCGTGGACTGGCCAATCTGGAACAAGGCGGTCAAGAAGTCCGTGGTAAGCGGTTGCAGATGAATATGGTTTGAATTCAAAGGATGCAGTACTTAAGTAATGTACCCCGAACCGTAAGGAGGCGGAGGTTATGAAACAAGCATTGAGTGCCCTCGCTAGCCCCGTACGGTTGGGTATATACATTCTGCTGACTACTAGTAGTTTGTGGTACGGAACAGCCGTCGCCTGGGCTGAGGATGTATTTGAGGTGAAGTGTGTTGCGACGGACTCCACGTTTTATCGACGTGGAAAAATTGAAAAGGATAAAGCCGGGGATGAAGTCACATATCTTGTGAATATCTCGAAGGGTACCGTGACCCGAACAGCCGTGTATAACAAGAACCTACCTCAAGATCAAGGCGGGGGTTTACAGTCGGATAACTCTACCTATCAGATCGTCCAGGATTGGCATGATCCGCTTCTCAAACAGCGGGTGATCAAGGCCATCGGCCAGGTCGCAGCTTTTGGTGGTTATGAAACAATCGTGATCGGTGAGGACTTCGTGACAACGTCGAAGTCGGCCACTGACTATTTTACCCTCTATACCTATAAACGGATTAACCAGTAACGAGGTTGAACAACTCGCTTCCGGGGGCGCAGTACTTAAGTAATGTATCCCAGATCCACAGATCCATAGAGAAACCCATCAAAATGGACATCGAACAACGCTTCGCCAGGTGGAGCGGATGGCTGAAAATCATCACGTCCGACATCACCCGTCTTGCCATTCATCGCCATGTTTTCTGGGAAACGAGCAAAATCATCCGCGCCAATCCAAACATCCATACACCGAGTGCCTTCTATAGCTGGATGCGAAACGCCTATGCCACTGACATTTCTATCGGCATTAGGCGACAGCTGGATACCCGTAAGAATGTGGTTAGCTTCGCCAACTTGCTACGAGAACTGATAAAATTCCCTGAAGTGATGAGCCGGGACCGGTTTGTAACCTTGTACAAGGGTTCAGTCGTTGAGAGGTTTGCTGACGGTGATTTTGATCGATTTGCCGGACAGGGCATGACGCATATTGACTCACAAAAGGTTAAGGTAGATCTGGGCCAACTAGATCAGTCGTGGAGAATTGCAGAGCGATTCGTCAATGAGCACATCGCGCATGTCAGTAAACAGGCCATTGAGGAATTGAAGGCTGGCATTACTCAGCCACCTACGTTTGACGACCTAGACAAGTGTCAGGATTGCCTGGAGGAACTTCTCAAGAAATATATCCTGCTGTTCGAGGCAAAAAATTGGGTAACCGTGCTGCCGGAGTTTGCAGATTACTGGCAGGAGATTTTTACCGAACCCTGGATTGTGCCGAGCCATCAGCGCGGTCTTGGAGTTCAGGTGGACGCAATACTTAAGTAACGTGTCCCAAAATCAACCCGGAAAATCGTGGACGGTTCTGATTCTCGGTCGTCGGCCGCCTAGCTGATTTGGGCAGGCCCCGGCCCGCCCACCGCATTTGAGGCCGGGGCGGGCACATTTGGAGCGCATCCTTCTACGATGACAATAGGGATCTTGAAATATCACCTGGACGGGAGGGGGAGGGTGAGGGCGCGGCCTGAGCCCGCAGTTTGACCCCACAGCTGGAATTCGGGGCACAGCATGCGGCATTGCGAGGGTCGATAACCACGAGGAGGAGCGATGGGCGAGGGGCAAGAGGGAGTGCAGGGGGAGACGAAGGAGCAGCGGTTTCAGCGGCTGGCGAGCAAGCGAACACAGGCGGCGCTGCAGAAGATTCGATTGCTCGGCAACCTGACGAGCTCCAGCTATGCCTATATGCCGGAGCAGGCGGCGAAGATCGTGGGTGCGTTGCGCGCGGCCGTCGATGCGGTGGAAGCCAAGTTCAACCGGGTCCGCGGCGCGCAGGCGGCGGAGATCCCGTTCGCGTTGTAGCATAGCGATGGGCGCTAATGTCATTGACGCTGCCCCTGCGGCGTGGTACACTGCCCATGATCTTTCAGCCTCACTAGAGTCTGGCAAACCGTGGAGCTGCAAGCGCTCGGCGGTTTTTTGTGTGTACGAGCAGGAGGAGGGATGGGTATGGCAAGAGGTACGGTGAAGTGGTTCAGCGACCAGAAGGGGTACGGCTTTGTGACCCCTGAGGACGGATCGAAAGACGTCTTTGTCCATCACACCGCGATTCAAGGTGAAGGCTTCAAGACGCTGGCCGAAGGGCAGACAGTCGAGTTCGAGATTACGCAGGGCCCGAAGGGTCCCCAAGCGACGAACGTTGTCAAGCAGTGACGACGTCCCCACGAGGTTGTGGGGGAATCAGGCCGAGGGCGTCCAGTTCAGCTGGACGCCCATTTGCCTTCTTGCAGCGACGCAGCGAATAGGATAAGGAGGTCAAATGGGGCGCAGCCCAGGAGCGTATCGAAGCGAAAAGCGCAGCAAGGAATTGGCGCGGCGCAAGAAGCAAGAAGAGAAGCAGCAGCGGCGGCTCGCGCGGGCAGCTACCGCGGCGTCAACCCCGGCGGCCATTCCGCAAGGATGCGAGTCGCAGTGCACGTAACACCGGGGGCGAAGCGGCGCCGCATCGAAGCGAAGCCTGACGGCAGCCTGCGCGTGACGCTGCCCGAGCCGGCCCAGGACGGCCGCGCCAACAGCGCTCTCATCGCGGCCCTCGCCGAGCATTTCCAGGTTTCCAAGCGCGCCGTCCGCATCCTCCACGGGCTTTCAAGCCGCCGCAAGCTCATCGAGATCAGTCCATGAGCCTTGATCAGTTTTGCTATAATACTGTTGTTGCACACAGCCTACCACGCGCCGCCATTTCCGCCGAACGCTCGTGCGTTCGGCATTCCGGAGCGCCGACCATCGGGGTCGGCGATGGTCGCCGCTTCACAGGAGGTTGCATCATGCTCTCTCGCTTGTTGGATCGCGTCTTGAGGATTCGTCCGGTCTTTGCGCATTGCGATGTGCCCTGCGGGATTTATGATCCGCATCTCGCGGGAGTCTCCGCCAAAACCGTCCATACCATGAACACGAAGCTGACGAATATGGCGCTTCCGGCAGCCACGGCCAACACGCAAGAGCAATATGAGCATCGCAACACCGTCGTGCGCATGGTGCAGACCAAGGAAACCCATGCGCAGTTGTGCAAGCAGGAGCTGCTGATTTTGTGGACGGATTATTTCAAACCCGAGCACCTGTCCATGTTCCCGGATCTGCATGAGACGTTCTGGAAGGCGGCGAAGCTCTGCTCCTACAACAAGCAGCATGTGGATGTGGCCAAGTCGCAAGAGCTGATGGACGCCGTGGCCAAGATCAGCGAGATGTTCAACAAAGCGGAAGCGGCCAAGAAGAAGTAAGCGCCAACTTCCAAACGAAAGCTACGATGAGCTATTCACGCATCGTCACAACTATGCGCTCGCTGCGAAGGCGGTTGGCGATCCGGGGAGAATTTCTCCGGATTGAGGGCGAGAGCATGTCGCCGACGCTGCGGCCGGGCGAGGTGGTGTTCGTGCGCCGCCAAGCGTTCCGCGCGCAGGGGCCGAAGCGAGGCGATGTCGTGGTCGCACGCCCGTCAGCGCGCGGCCGTCGGCGGATGATCAAGCGGGTGATCGGCCTGCCGAAGGACCGCCTCAGCCTTGAGGGGCGCTCCTGGCAGCTCGGCGAGGATGAATTTTTCTTGCTCGGCGATCATCCAGCACGCAGCACGGATTCTCGCAGCTTCGGCCCGGTGCGCCGGCAAGAGCTGCTCGGCCCGGCCGTCCGCGTGATGCGTCCGTGGCGCGCGCTTCCTCACGCATGAAAAAGGTGTTGCTCGCCCTCCTCGTTCTTATCCTGCTGATCGTCGGCGGCCTGGCGATCTTCATCGCCACATTCGACGCCGATCGCTACCGTCCCTTCGTGGTCGGCAAGCTGCAAGACGCCATCAAGCATCCGGTGAGTCTGGAGCATATGGCCCTTGGCTGGCGCGGCGGCCTTGCGCTGCAGCTCAAGGGCCTCACGATCGCTGATCAGATCCCATCGGCAGAGCCCCTGATCCACGTGGACTCAGCGGATGCCGTCGTCCGTCTTGCCCCCCTGCTTCACCAAGACGTCCAGATCACGGCCATCGTGCTCAAAAGCCTTCAGGCGCATATCAGCCGCGATGCGCAAGGCCAGATCAATCTCCTGGGATTGGCCGTCGCTGGCGCACCCGCCGCAGCCCCCAGCCAGACAGCGCCGGGGACAACGCCGCTGGCCCTTGAAATTTCCTCATTCCGCATCGACGACGGCGCGGTGCATTGGACCGATGCCATGACGCGCCCGCCGACGGATCTCGTGGTCAAGGACGTGGATCTTCAGGTGCGGAATATCGCTGCGGGAAGGCCGATGGATGTCACGCTGGCCGCGTCCATCGGTGCTGCCTCGCGCAATCTTCATGTGGCCGGCCGCCTGACCCTGCCAGGCCCGTCAGCGCCTGGCTCGATTGAGCAACTGACGGTGAAGCTGAATCGGATGGGTTTGGATCACGTGCTGCCGAAGGCCGCCGCCGGCGAACCGCAATTGCACGGCACCATCACAGCATCGGTGCAGGGGAAGGCCGCCACACTTGATCCGCAGCAGGTGATGCAGGCCGTCAGTGCCAGCGGACGGCTTCAACTGACGGATGCGAAGATCGAGAATCTCAACCTCCTGCGAGCCGTCTTTGAGCGCATCTCCATGGTGCCGGGGTTGATGGCGATCATCGAAACACAGCTTCCTCCGGAGTATCAGGCGAAGTTCGCCGCGAAAGACACCGTGCTGCAACCGATCGATGCCGGGATCGAGGTTGAGCGCGGGGCCCTGCAGTTTCAAGATCTGACCGTCACGACCGATGCGTTTGCGCTGAGCGGCCACGGGGTCGTGGCATTGTCTGGCGGAGTCAATATCCAGGCTGTGCTTCGCGTGGAGCGGACGTTGTCGGCGGCGCTGATACTGAAGACCAAAGAATTGCAAGGCATTGCGAATTCGGCCGGGGAGCTTGAGATTCCTCTCACGATTCAGGGGCAGCTTCCTCGGCTGGTCCCGATGCCTGACGTGGCCTATCTGACGTCGAGATTGCTCGCCAATAAGTTTCAAGACGTGGTTGGCGGTCTGCTGCAGCGAGCGCTTGAACGCCACACCACCCCGGATCAGCCCGCGGCCGCTCCCGCCCAATAAGCGCCTCCGGCAAGAAAAATCTTGCTAATCCCTTGACGTTTTTTACGCATCTCAGGTAAGGTCTTACTATACGTTGGTTGTTTGACATTCTCGATAAACGCAAACCCGAAGTAATTCGGGGACGCAAAGCCTCGAGTCCTCAGGCGATATCAGATATCGAATTCGATATCTGATATCGCACGGATCGTCAGGTTACCGAAAGAGTGGGCAATGATCTTCGCGTTCGTCCTTCTCGCTGTCATCGCGCTGTGCGCGATGATCCTCACCGCTACCATCCTGCTCACCGCGACGGATATGCGACGCGCGCTTCGCCGCGTCACGTCGATCCTGCCCGAAGCCGAGGAAGCGCTGAAGAAGACCAACCGGTCGCTATCCCACGTTCAACGCATCCTGGGCCGCGCGAATGTCGCGACCCAACGCGTCGATCATGTGGTTGCGCAGGCCTGCGATGCGGCAAGCGAAGCGCTGCAGCGCGTCACCCAGCTGAAAACGCATGTCTCAGGTTTCTTTCAAGAGCACGCCGGCAATGGAGCGAGGGGGGAACCTCGCCACCGTCGTGGCAAGTAATACAACGTGGGAGGGTTGTGGGATGAAGGAAGCTCCGCGAAAAGGGTTGGGGCTGCGCACGTTCCTGGCATTCACGATTGGTGCCGCGGCGGGAAGCGTTGTCGCGTTGCTGTACGCGCCGGCCTCAGGGAAAGTCACGCGCAAGCGGATTGCGCTGAGGATCCGCAAGATCCAGAATGACGCGGGACGTCGGTTGGTTCAGACGCGTCGAGCGCTCGCCCACCAAGCCGGCCGTGTGAGTCAGGCCGCGCGAGGATGGATCTCGAACCATCTGCCCCATGAGACGAATGGTCGAGAGCGGCGCCGAGTGCACCACGCGACCGCGAAGTAACAAGGCGATATCAGATATCGAAATCGATATCTGATATCGATGGTTTCAGAGAACGGCAGCCAGCAATGGCTGCCGTTTTGCTATACTGTTGACGATGAAAAACGCCGCCGCCCGAGGGCTGGGGGAAGCGCTCAAACCGCTCTTGGAATCTCTGAGGCAGCTCGCCAAAGATGAACGCGCCAAGCGCGGGCCCGATGCTGAAGCCATCGACATTGCCATTGTGAACCTCGATTCCGCGATCGACATCCTCACAGAATAGGCCTGCCAAGGAGGGACCGATGAGGCGATGGCTCATGGGGGCAGCACTTGGGGCCGCGCTGTCGTCGCTGGTGTATGCCGCGACGGAACGCGAGAAGCTGCAGGAAATCACGGTGAATACCGTCAATGACGCGCCCTTCATCATCCCTCCGGAATACGGCCGCCTGGTCAGCGTCGTCGCCAAGTCCGAAGTGCAATACCTCTATTTCGAAGCCTCCGACGGCACCGTGCGAATCATGCTCGTCGGCTCGCGGGGCGCCATTCAGCGCGCGAGCAGCGAGCTGCAATTGCTGACCCCGGAAGTCTACGTGATGAAACGCGCCGACAGCATCCCGCCTCCGGCTCCGACTGAGAGCCGCCGCTGGCCATAACGCGGGATGCCATCCCTCGCCCCTCAGCGCCGCGCGCGCTACGCCTTTGACGGCGAGAACCGCCTGCTGATTCGCGAGCAATCCTCGGCCGCGCTGCGCTCCGTGCAGATCGTCGACGGCACGATCGAAGTCGACGGCCGCAATCGCCTGGTCTACCACGCGGATGAAACCTCGCGATTGCAGGATGCGCCAGCGAGTCATGCGTTTGTCTTCGAGGGGACGTGGAAACTGACCCCGGCCCATCAGCTGGCGTTGACGTTGCGCGAATCGGAGGTATCTACCCGGCAGACGCTGTATCTCAGCGGCCGGGTGCTGGAGACAAACGCCCATGCGCTCGTGTTTACCTTGCAGCGCAACGGGGAGCCGGATACCGCCGCACAACGGCTCACCCTCACCGGCCGCTGGCAGGCGGATGCCAACAACCGATTGGCGTTTCTTATCGACAAGGGCCAGGGCGAGGAAGATCGTCTGACACTCCAAGGGGCGTGGGAGATCGGGGAGCATCATCAACTCCTGTACCGAACTCGCGCGCGCGCAACCGCCAAACACCGAGTCGTGGAGCGCACCCTGGCGTTTGAAGGCGCATGGGATATCACGGCGAAGGATCGCCTGGCCTATCGCCTGAGCGGAGCGACGGATTCGGGGTTTGAATTTCGCGCGAGCCTTCAGAGCCGGTCGTTGTCGGCTCGCGAGGGCCGCGTGGCGTATCAGGTGGGGATTCGCGTTTCACGGAGCGCTCGAATCCAGCGGCGCATCACGCTGTTTGGAACCTGGAAACTCCATCGCGATCTGTCCGTCTCCTTTGATGTGCCTTACGGGGATGGGCGCGTTCACACGCTGCGTTTCGAGGGAGCCATCGCCGTGACCGCTCGGGATCGTGTGGCCGTGGCCTTGCTGAGGAGCCAACGCCAATCGCTGGGGATCACGGTGACATTTACACGCGAGGCCACACCGGATCTCGGGTTCTTTCTCCGATTGCGGAAAGAGGCTGACGAGACGTCGGTGATGGGCGGCGTGCGGGGACGATTTTAACCATCGCAATAGAGGAGGAGGCAGCAGATGGGAATTGCAGCGATCGTGCTCATCGCGGTTGTCGCTGTCGGGATCGGCATCCTGTTGTGGTGGATCGGCGCGTACAACGGGCTGGTGCGGATGCGCCAGGACCTCAAGAGCGCGTGGTCGCAGATCGATGTGCAGCTGAAACGCCGGCATGATTTGATTCCGAACCTGGTGGAATCGGTCAAAGGCTACATGGCGCACGAGCGGGGCACGCTGGAAAATGTCATTAAGGCGCGCCAGCAGGCGGTGAGTGCTGGCAGCGTCGGCGAGAAGGCCCAGGCGGAGAATTTCTTGACCGAGACCCTCCGGTCGCTGTTTGCCGTGGTGGAGCGCTATCCTGACATTAAGGCGAATCAGAACGTCATGGCGCTGCAGGAGGAGCTCACCTCGACGGAGAACAAAGTTTCCTTCGCCCGCCAGTTCTACAACGACCAGGCGGCGCGGTATAACGCGGCGATCGAATCCGTGCCGACGAACATCGTGGCTGGCACCGGTGGGTTCACCAAAGTCGACTTCTTCCAGCTCGATGCTCCCGCCGAGCGCGCCGTCCCCCAAGTCAAGTTTTAACCCGATATCAGATATGAAAAGGCCATTTCATATCTGATATCGCCTTGGGCATGCCGTACACCCACGTTGAGATCGAGCAGCGCAAGACCCGCACGCTGGCCTGGCTGTTTGCCGGCCTCGTCCTCCTCTATGCCGTCTCAACAGCCGTGCTGGTCTTGGGCCTCAAGTATGCTGTCGGCGGACAGCCGCATCTTTCCCTCTTCGAGTGGTTGCTGGTCATCGGGATTGCGCTGTTGCTGGCTTGGGGGCACTGGGCGGCGTCGATCCACCGCCTGGTTGATCGCACGCTCGTGGCGGTTTCCTCGCGCCCCCTGGATCCGGAGGACGCCTACCATGGCCGTTTGAAAAACATCATTGACGAAGTCTCGATCGCAACCGGCGGGCGCGCCATTGAGCCGTACGTGATTTCAACCGGAGCGATGAACGCCTGCGCGATTGCGGATTTCAGCGGGCGCTCAGCGATTGCGGTCACCGAGGGATTATTGGCGCGGCTGTCGCGGCCGCAGCTTGAGGCGGTGGTGGGGCATGAGGCCGCGCACATCGCCAGCGGCGATAGTCTCTCGAAGAGCGTCTTCTGCGGCCTGTTCGGGCTGCACGAGGAGGCCTTGAAGCGCTTGTGCGGCCTGTTCGAGGACGGATGGGATCGCACGACGGATATCCGCGGCTTGGCCCTGCTGGCGTTTGTCATGATTTTTTTATGGGTCACGACGCAGGTCAAACGCCTCTTTGAACTCTGCGTTTCCCGCGAGCAGGAATATCGGGCCGACGCCGTAGCGGTTAAACTCACGCGGGATCCCCTCAGCCTTGCGGAGGCGCTGCACCTGATGAGCCGTCGCTGGCGAGGCATCGGCACGCACGGGGAGTCGCTCTCGACGATTTTCACGATGGATACGGGCGAGGAGGAGCATCTCAGCGAGCAGGAAGGGCTTGCTGGGGACCTCTTCTCGACCCATCCTCCAACTCGGAAGCGTCTCGAAGCCTTGCTAGGGATGGCGCATGTCGACCCTGCGGCGTTTGAACAGGCGATGAGCGAGTCCCCTGGACATCTGAAGGCGCATCAGCCGCTGCCTTCTCATGGCCCCCCGCAAGGACCCGCTCGGTGGCTGATTCGAGAAGACGGTGTGTGGAAAGGGCCGTGGACGCTTGATCAAGTAGGCGCGTTTGCGCACCTCCTGACTCCAGAGGCATGGGTTCAGCGGGAGGGCGACTCTTCGGTGAAGTTTGCGTGGCAAGATTCGCAGCTATTGGCCTTGCTTCGCCGACGGTATGGGACCGATCACATGCCCCGCCCCGCCGCATCAACGGAGTGTCCGAATTGCCATCTCGCGCTGTCGCGGATGTTATATGAGGGGGTGCCGGTTGATACGTGTCCGGCGTGCCGCGGCGGTTATGTCAAGCCGGATCAATTGACGCGCATTTTTCTCCGCGAAGACTACGCGTTTCCGGAGGCGGTGAAACGGCTGGCCCAGCGGATCAGCTCGGTCAACGGCCGCGAACGCATCATCCAGCGGTACGAACAGGTCAAGCCTGTCTGGCTGAAAGGGCGGCGGTGCCCGCAGTGCCAAGCGGCGATGGCGAGAAAGTTCTATTCGACGGCGTACCTGGTCGAAGTCGAGCAGTGCTGGGAATGCGGCCTGACGTGGCTCGATCATCTAGAACTCGAGGTCCTTCAATATCTGTACGAGGAAGTGGAGCAGGAGAAGCGCAGCCATGGATTTCCCGGTTTCTCCTCGTAAACAGCTCGAGCTGCAGCAGCTGATGCAGCGGCTTGGTGTCGCCGAAGGCGACTTCGAGGAGCGATTCCTCCGATCCGGCGGGCCGGGGGGGCAGAACGTCAATAAGGTGGAAACGTGCGTCGTGCTGCGGCATCTGCCTAGCGGGCTCGAAGTACGGTGCCAACGTGAACGCTCGCAAGCCCTCAACCGATTTCTCGCGCGGCGGCTGCTGCTGAAGAAGTTGGAAGCCAAGCAGCTCGGCGCGCTGAGCGCTGAGGCGCAGCGCATCGCCAAGATCCGCCGCCAAAAACGCAAACGCTCCAAACGCACCAAAGAGAAGCTCCTGCGCCTGAAGGCCCTCCGCGCCGAGAAAAAGAAACTCCGCGGCCCTGTGACTGATTCGGATTAACTGAGGAAGATATGGTAAAATGTCATGCGTTCAGCGTCGAAAAGGAGGGTGTGATGCGTCGAATCATGGGAACGATCGGTCTCTTAGGAGGGGTGGTCTTGATGGCGGCAGCCGCACATGGAGAAGGCGAAGCGAAACGGTCCAAGGCAATCATCGAAACGACCAAGGGGACCATCACGATTGAACTCTACAACGATCTTGCCCCCAAGACGGCGGCGAATTTCGTGAAGCTGGCGAACCAAGGCTTCTACAACGGCATCATCTTCCACCGCGTCATCCCCAACTTCATGGTCCAGACCGGCGATCCGACCGGCACTGGCACCGGAGGACCGGGGTACGCGTTTGAAGACGAGTTTGGAGCGGGTCTGACGCACAGCCAGCCTGGGACCGTCTCGATGGCCAACTCAGGACCCAACACCAACGGCAGCCAGTTCTTCATTACGGTGGTTCCCACCCCGTGGCTCGACGGAAGACATGCGATTTTCGGCCATGTCATTGCCGGGCAAGACGTGGTTACGGCGATTGTCAATGCCCAGCGCAATGCGCAGGACCGCCCGCTCCAAGACATCACGATGACCACGGTGACCATCCAAGAATAATGCCGGTAAACGGAAACGCCACGACCACGTCAAGGACGCCGAAAGATCGGCTGTTTGCCAAGCGGCAGCGCCTGATTACCGACTTCAATTTCGGCCGGCATACGGCCGCGGTGTTTGATGACATGCTGCTGCGCTCCGTCCCGTTTTATGTCGAGATGCAGCGCATGATGACCGAGATGGCGGCTGATTTCGCGGTCGAAGGCACGAATCTGTATGACCTGGGCTGCTCCACCGGCACGACGTTTCTGACCCTGGATCCGTATGTCGCCAAGGGGGTGCGGTTCGTCGGTGTGGACTCCTCCAAGGACATGCTGGACAAGGCTCGGGCAAAGCTCAAACAGGCGGGGGTCAAACGGCCGGTGCAATTCGTTCGCGCGGATTTGAACCAAGGTGTCGCCATCGACAACGCCTCGGTCGTCATCATGAATCTGACACTGCAATTCATCCGGCCGCTGTATCGCCATAAACTGCTGCGCATGATCGCCGACGGCATTCGGCCGGAAGGATGCCTGCTGCTTATCGAAAAAGTGTTGTGCAAGGACTCGACACTGAATCGATTCTTCATTAAATACTACTACGGCTTTAAGGAGCGCAACGGCTACACCAAGACCGAAATCGCGCAAAAACGCGAGGCGCTGGAAAACGTGCTCGTGCCGTATCGGCTTGAGGAGAACATGGAGCTGATGCGCAGCAGCGGCTTTAGCCAATGCGAGGCGTTTTTCCGGTGGTACAACTTTTCCGGGCTGATTGCGGTCAAATGACCCAGACGATGGCGCTCCCAGCGATTCAGCAATGGAACATCGCGATGGGGAATTTCTTTTTCCGTTTCCGCAACGCGATCTTCCCGGCGATTTTTCTCTTGGCCGTGCCGTTCATGCGGCCGCAGATTATCGGCACGCCGGCACTGGATCAGCTCTTGGTGGCATGCGGATTTTTTGTCGCGCTCGCCGGCCAGGCGATTCGGGCGACGACCATCGGATTTGAATACATCGAGCGTGGCGGGAAAAATAAGCGCGTGTATGCCAGCCATTTGGTGGATGGCGGCGTCTATGGTGTGATGCGCAACCCGATGTACGTGGGCAATGCGCTGATTGCGCTGGGCATGACGATGGTGGCCGGCGCGCCGTTGACGTACCTCATTGTGCTGCCGTTTTTTCTTGCGGTGTATCAGTCGATCATCTGCGCCGAGGAAGCCTATTTGCGCGCGCATTTCGGCGACGAATACGACGCCTATTGCGCGGCCGTGCCAAGGTTCTTGCCGAAGTGTTCCCGCATCCCGCAGGCGTTTGACGGCATGCGCTATGATTGGAAGTCATTGCGGAAAGAGCTCAGCACCATGGCCGCCCTGGCTCTGGCCATCATCCTCTTGCCGCTATGGCGGACGTTTTTCCTGCAGGGCTGGGACGCCGCCGCCACCGCAGCCCCGGCCAGGTTCTCACTGGCCCTCCTGGTGCTTGCCCTCTATGGATTGCTGATTTTCCTGAAGAAGCGGCGCCTCTTGTTCTACTAACCCGCGCCATCCACTCCGATGCGACAACAGCATTTGCGGAATATTGCCATCATCGCCCACGTCGACCACGGCAAGACGACCCTGGTCGACGCCATGCTGCGCTATACCAAGACCGTCCGCGGGGTCGCCGCCGAAGGCGACCTGATCATGGACTCCATGGACTTGGAGCGCGAGAAGGGCATTACGATTAAGGCGAAAAACGCCAGCCTGATTTACGGCAGCCACAAGATCAATCTCGTGGATACGCCGGGCCATGCGGATTTCGGCGGGGAAGTCGAGCGCACGCTGCGCATGGTGGATGGAGCGCTCCTGCTCGTGGATGCCAAAGAAGGCCCGATGCCGCAGACGAAATTCGTCCTGCGCAAGGCGATTGGGCTCGGCATCCGATTGATCGTCGTCGTGAATAAGATCGACCGCCACGATGCTCAAATTGATCATGTGGTCAACCGCACCTTTGACTTGTTCGTCGAGCTCGGGGCGTCCTCAGAGCAGCTCGATTTTCCGATTGTCTACACGTCGGCCACGCAAGGCACGGCCACGCTGGATCTCCATCACCCCGGCACGGATGTGACACCGCTGTTTGAGACGATCATCGCCAAGATCCCCCCGCCCATCGTCTTGCCGAACGACCCGTTGCAGATCCTCGTCTTAGCGCTGGCCTACGATTCGTTCAAGGGCAAAATGGGCATCGGAAGAATTTCGGCTGGATCGATTAAGAAAAACCAGCCGCTGATGCGCTTAGCGGTCGACGGCACTCGGCAAACGTGCAATGCCTTGGCGATTTTAGCGTATCAAGGGCTCGAACGAGTGGAGATCGAAGCGGCCGACTCAGGCGACATCGTCGCCGTGGCGGGTTTTCCAGATGTGAGCATCGGCGATACCATCACGGATCCCCAGCGCCCGACTCCGCTGCCGCCGATGTCGATCGAAGAGCCGACGCTGCGCATGACGTTTGCGGTGAACAAGAGCTCGTTTTCCGGGAAGGAAGGCAAGTACGTGACCTCGCGGATGCTGCGCGAGCGGCTCCACAAGGAGCTGGAAACCAACGTCGCGCTTCGCGTCACCGATACGGACAACGCGGATACCCTGTTGGTCTCCGGGCGAGGGGAGCTGCACCTGGCGATCTTGATTGAGACGATGCGGCGCGAAGGGTATGAGCTGGAAGTGTCCCAGCCTGAGGTGGTGTGCAAGGAGATCAAGGGGCAGCGCTATGAGCCGGAGGAGCTGCTCTCCATTGATGTGCCTGCCGAGTATCAGGGCACGATCGTCGAAGAGCTCGGCCGCCGGCGCGCCGAGCTGAAGGAGATGTCGCAAGCGCCCAACGGGGAAATGAATTTCGAGTATGTGATTACGACCCGAGGGCTGCTGGGCCTGAAGAGCACCCTCATGAAGCGAACGCGCGGCAACGCCGTGGTCCACCACGTCTTTGAGGGCTACCGGCTGTTTGTGGATGATCTGCCGCCGCAAGAGCCGCATGGCTCGCTCGTGTCCATGGAAGATGGGCTCAGCACCGGATTTGCCATCGCGAACGCCCAAGAGCGCGGCGAGTTGTTCATCGCACCTGGGGTTCCGGTCTACGTAGGGATGGTCGTGGGGCAGGCAAGCAAAGCGCTCGATATCGACCTGAATATCTGCAAGCAAAAACACATGACCAACATGCGCTCATCCACCTCTGATGCGACGATTGTCTTGACCCCGCCTCGCGAGCTCACGCTGGAACTTGCGCTCGAGTACATCGGGCCGGATGAGCTGCTCGAGGTGACCCCGAAATCCCTTCGCATCCGCAAGCGCATCAGCGACCCCAAACTCCGCCTCCGCGCCTCCCGCGAAGCCACCTGACAGCGAGGCATCGCTCTGCTATTCTATGTCCATGGCTCGCAAGCCCCGCGTGCTCCTCGTCTATAAAAAAGACGCCTACCAGCAGTACATCCAGGAGCAGCAAGACCCGCATCTCATCCGGCTCTTGCGCCGGCGGCATCGCGACGTCTTGGAGATTGAGCGCGCCCACCGAGTGCATGAGGAAGCGCTGGAATCGATCATCCACATCCTGCGACAGCTTCCCGTCGAGCTCGAGTTGGCCTATCGAGCGGATCTGAAGGTGAGCCGATCGTACGACTTGGTGGTCTCGGTGGGCGGGGATGGAACGTTTCTGCACGCGGCCCGCAGCGTTGGCCACACCCCGATCTTAGGCGTCAATTCGGATCCAGCCCGCAGCGAGGCGGTGTTCTGCGCGGCGACGGCGCAGAATTTCCCGCGGCTGATCCGTCGAGCACTGCGGTATCAGCTGCCGCAGTTGCGCCTCTGCCGGCTTGAGCTTGCGGTCAACGGCACGGCGTGGCCTCAGCGAGCGCTCAACGATATCTTGCTCGCGCACGAGGATCCCTCCATCATGACGCGCTACCGCCTGCGCGTGGGGAGCAGAGAAGAGACCCAGCGAAGCTCAGGGTTGTGGGTGGCGACGGCAGCCGGCTCCAGCAGCGCGGTGCTGGCGGCCGGCGGGGTGCGTCTGCCCTGGAGCTCTCGCCGATTCCAATACCGTCCGCGGGAGCTGTATCAGGGGCGGCTGAGCCGCTCCCGGCTGCTTGGCGGAGTGCTCTCCCCGCGCACGCCGCTGCGGGTGACGTGGCTGATGCGCAGAGGCTGCGCTTTTCTCGACGGGCCGCATGTCAAAATCCCGCTGCAATTTGCCGATCGGCTCGACATCCGTCTATTACTGAGCCGCCCGCTGCGAGTATTAGGATTCCGCCCCAACGACCGGTAGGGGCTCCACAGCACAACGGCCCCCGATGCCGAGCACCGGGGGCCGTTGTGCGCTCTTCTTGCGAAGAGGTCTTACGCCGATTTAGTGACGTTCGAAGCCTGCGGGCCTTTCGGGCCTTGGGTGATTTCGAACTCGACTTTGTCGCCTTCTTTCAGGGACTTAAAGCCGTCACCTTGGATAGCGGAATAGTGGACGAAGACGTCTTTTGAGCCGTCGTCCGGGGTCACGAACCCATACCCCTTTTGGTCACTAAACCACTTCACGGTTCCTCTTGCCATTGACCTACACCCCCCTTCACGTACACTCCACACACAAAAATAGCCGCCGAGCGACCTGTCTTAGGACGCCGTGCGGCTCCCAACAACAATCGATGAATAATCTTGTCTTACGTTTGCGGTTATTTCTAGACACTTCGTCGTGCTGTTAATGCGCCGTACCTCACACGCTGCAGCTTCATAACCCCAAGGTTTCCAAGGTCTTGCAGCGCCTTAAGCATTCGCGCGCTGGTCGCCGTGACCCAACACCGCGTTTACTTGACTTTACAGACGAAATAGTCTACCTGAAACACTGCCCCCCTGTCAATGGAAATCTTTCCCTTTGTGGTAGAATAGTCCAAGACACAATGCATCAGCGTCTTCTCAAGTGGCGGGTCCTCTTGCTTCTCCTCGTTTCGGCGGCCGTGGCAGCCACTCCGGTGGCGGCAGAGGTTCGGCAATCCCAGGTAGCTGATCAGTTCTATCCCGGGGATCAGGCCGAGCTGCTGGAGCTCGTCGAGTATCTCCTCAAGCGACAGCCTGAGGCCGCACTCACCACGAAACCCCGCATCCTCATTGTTCCGCACGCCGGCTACCAGTACTCCGGGCTGGTGGCGGCTAATGGTTTTCGCACCTTGCCGGGCCGCCACTATGACCGGGTCGTGGTAGTGGGATTCACGCACCAAGCACAGTTTTCCGGCTCCTCGGTGGACACGGCTGAGGCGTTCCGCACTCCGCTGGGCGAGATTCCGATTGATCAAGAGGCGGTGGCGGTGCTCCAGACGTACCCCGGCATCCGCTATCTGCGCGAGGCGCACGAAGGCGGCGAGCACTCGATGGAGGTGGAGCTGCCGTTTCTTCAAGACACGCTGGGACGCTTTCGGCTCGTGCCGGTGCTGATGGGGAGTGCCACCCTGCGCGACGCTGAGCAGCTTGCCGAGGCGTTAACCGGCCTCGCACGCGTGGGCGATACGCTGTTTGTTTTTAGCAGCGACCTCTCCCACTACCATCCGTATGATGAGGCCCTCAAGCGCGATGAGCGCACGATCAGCGCGATCCTGCAGGAAACCCCGCAAGCGGTAGATCGGCTCTTTTCCGCAGGAGAGCTTGAGGCGTGCGGCCGCGGCCCGATTGTCACCAGTCTCTTGCTGGCGCAGAAGCTTGGGTTTCTTTCGCGCCAGCTGCTGTTTGCCGCCAATTCCGGCGATACCTTCGGCAATCCATCCAAGGTGGTGGGCTATGCGTCGATCGCGATGTTCGATGCGCCGACACCCTCCACCGGTCGGCTCTCGGCCAAGGCAGGGGAGGCGTTGGTGCGCGCCGCGCGCCAGATGCTGATGATCGGGTTGGCGAAGCGGGACGTGCCGCATCCGCAAGAGGCGTTGAAGCGCTATCCAGAGCTTTCGCGCGCGCGCGGAGCCTTCGTGACCCTGCGCAAGCATGGCCAGCTGCGTGGCTGCATCGGACACGTGCAGACGACAGAGCCGCTGACGAAGACGATTCCAGAAGTCGCCCTGAGTGCTGCATTGCGCGATCCGCGATTCCCGCCGGTGGCGGCGGGTGAATTACAGGAGATTGATATCGAAGTCTCTGTCTTGACCCGCCCCAGGCCGCTTGGCGACCTCAAAGAGTTAGTCCCCGGGCGCGACGGGGTGATCCTTGAATACCAGGGACGCAGCGGCGTGTTTTTGCCGCAAGTCTGGGAGGAAACCGGCTGGACGCGCGAGGAATTTCTTCAGGAGCTCAGCAGCCAAAAAGCCGACCTGCCGCCTGATGCCTGGCAGCGCGCCACTCTCTCAACCTTCCAAGCCCAAGTCTTCTCCGAATCCCCCTAATCGATATCAGATATGAAATGGCGTTTTGATATCTGATATGAATTGCCCATTTGATATCAGATATGAAATGGCCGTTTCATATCTGATATCGCTAGTTGAAGTCGGATGCGTGGCATTGGTTCGACTTGCAGGTAGGATTCCGGTGGAGCAGATACCGGTGGGTGGCGATCCAGCGATAGACCCACCGGCCGATGACGGCAGCCCCCGGTAGACGTATGACCGGCCACAGCCACCAGAGCAGCGGTAGTCGCTGGGTCATTTTGGCAAACGCGTCAAATCCTCCTGAGAGGTTTCCGTTCGGCTCCAAGAGCATCATCTCGCTGCGGCATCGCTGCGGTGTCAGCCCAGGATTAAGCTGCTCAAGATCCGGCTGGCGATGGAAGTCTAGGGGGTCGAGCCAGCCGAAGAGATCCAGCACGCGCAGCCGCCGCACGCTCGCCACACAGAACCCGCACTGGCCGTCATAGACCAGCACCCCGCGGCCTTGCTCAGCATGCCGCGCTTGCCGCCGCTCAATCCACGCCACCAGAGATTCGGGTGCAATGAACAGCAGCATCATCGGCGGAAACAGGAAGAGAAAAATCGTCGGCACGTGCAGTGTGGCCCAGAGCAGCAGGTGAAAAAGGAATCCTAAGGCGATGCCGATCGCGCGCAGGCGCGGGATGAACCACAGGACCGGCACGAGCAACTCGCAGACGATGACGGTGAGTCCGATCGTGTCGCACAGGCCGGGATGCTGTGCGAGCCACGCGCGCCCCGGGAAACTGCGTACCACCCCGGTCGGGGGGTAATGCATCAGCGCGCAGTAGGGGTTCTCCGTCAGCCAGTTGCCGCCCGCGGTGATTTTATGCAGCGCGGTGCACCAGTAGGTGACCGCAAGCTGAATCTGCAGCAGCCGCTGCACGAAAAACGGCCGCAGGCGCTTGTACCACCGCGGATTGCCGTGCCACAGCGCATCCAGCGAGAGGAAGTCGCCGTGGTAGCTGGTGACGCACATCAACACGAGCGTAACCAGCAGAATGTCGAAGCTCAGCGTGCCGATTTGAAACGCATTCAGAGCGTAGAAGTAATAGCACGCGATGGTCATCACGATGCAGCTCGTTTGGGAGCAGAGCCCGAGCGCAAACGTCATCAGCGAGACGCAGAAGATGGCCACCCAGACCATGACCAGCCAATCCGGGCTGCGGTCAACAAGTTGCAGCGTCCAGATGGGAAAGAAGGAAGGGTTCTTGGTCTTAAAGGCGGTGGCGAGGAAATTTTCGTCGAGGTGAAAGAACGACGGCAGCATATGCGCGCCGACGGTGCAGGCGATAGCGAGCCGGAACAGGCCGAGACTCAGGGTGGGTCGTCTCTCGAGGAACGCTTTATGCCACAGACGAGCGGTGCCAGGTCCCATCTTCATCCTGGGGTTTCAAGAGGGGACCTGGTACCGCACGTGTACGCCACACGGCCCCCAACCTGCGTCGGGGCTCGGATCACGTCCGGATAGCCGGCTTCGACGACGGCAAAATCGTCATAGGCCGGAAATTTCCATCGGAGGTATCGGCAAAAGTTCGTCGCATGGTGCGGGCTAAGGACTTCGATGAGCACATTGCGCCGGAGGTTGTCATAGCCGACCGCTTTCGTGCGGAAGATCTGGTGGGGGTCAAGCTCGGTCGGGGTGTTGTCTTTCACACCGTACACCTGCGCGAAGCCATACCCGGCATCAACGTTGTAGAACATGATCCATCCGGCCGGCGGAAACAAGAAGTTGAGCTTAGGCAACTCGCGGCCGAGAAGGGGACTGAGGTAATGCAGGCGAAACGTTTCGTAGAAAAACACGAGGAGCCACAGGATTACGAAGAGGGTAATGCTGCGATCTGAGCTTCGGGACAGCTTGACCATGCCAGCATCCTACATAAGATGGTCAGGGAATACAATGAAGCATGGATTACGCGTGCTTCAGGAAGCGGCGGACGTCGTCGTGCGAGCCGAGCAAGGCCAACGCCAGGGTCGCACCCTCCTCGACGCACACCCCGCGAAGCGCAAGCCCTGCGCGGAATTCATAGACACCGGAGCCAAGTTTTTTGACACCCAGGCCAACCGGCGCTTGGCCGGTCTTAAGGTAGTGTTGGAGCAATCGGAGGGATTTCTTGACGAGGTCCTGCTCGTGCTCTGAGAGACGGTCGTACGCTCGCTGGAAGCTCGCCTTGACGACAAGCTGCCGACTCATCCGCGATGGCGGCGTTTACGGCGGTCAAGCGCTTCGATGACCTCCTTCATTGAGGAAAATGTCTGATCGCCGGCTTCCCGTGTGAGCGTCTTCGCCTTGAACCGCTCAAGCGCTTCCTTCGGAATCTTCTCCTCGAACGCCAACGGCTTCAGAATGAAACAGCCGCCCGCATAGACGATGTCGAAGAACACATCCTCTCCGCTCAATCCAGCTTCCTGAATGAGCGGCTTGGGAATCGCGACTTGGTTACGGCTTGAACGCTTGACAATCATTGATCACCCTATGTAACTATAGCAGATTTTTTTATTTGACGCAAGTAAATTATCGCGATCTTAAGCTCCGGAAAACCCAGAACCGTCCCACGCGTTCAACCTTGTAGGACATGATCCAGCCGGCCGGCGGAAACAAGAAGTTGAGCTTAGGTAACTCACGGCCGAGAAGGGGACTGAGGTAATGCAGGCGAAACGATGGAACGGTGGAGCCTGAGCATGCCACCAGCATCCTACCGCTGCCGGTTATCGGAAATCAAGCCCCTCTGACTCTGCTCCACCGATCCCGCCAGAGGGAAAAACAAGCGTTGTCTCACCTGTCTTAGGGTCGAGTGTGTAGAGCGTGCTGGTAGATGAAGGGCCTGGTTCTAAGAGTACCTCTCCGGTCTCAGGATTCACAACGGGTTGCCCGGTCTCAGGATTAATCACTGGTTGCATCGTGGTCTTCGTCAGACCTGCACCGCTATCACTGACATACAAGAGCCCCTTTTCATAGTTATAGGCCAACCCGGTCGCTGAAGCAGAGGGTGGAGCCATAAGGAAGGTGGAGGTCCACGTTGCGGGGTCGATCTTGTATAAACCCGAGCTGCACACCATGGCGTACATGGTGTTGGTAAACGGATCGAAGGCTAGGCCGGTGTTAGAATTGCCTCCCGCTGGGATGTCCGCCACGCGCGTTGCGACAGCGGTTGTCGTGTCGACGCGAAAGAGCGTGACTCTGGGATAGAATCCATCCGCAGCTGAGGCTAGATACATCGTCCCGGTGTTGGGATCATACGCCATGCCGGGGTCGCTCACCCACACCGGCGTCCCATCGGCATAATGGAGCCGTCCGACGGTGACGGATGTTCCGGTCTGCGGGTCGAACCGTTCCAGGGGTGGACCAAAATTCTCCCCATCAGCTCCGACATAATTTCCATCCACCGCATAGAGCAGATCGTTGTCTGAGTCATAGCCGAGCCCAAAGTCGCCCTCGCCGGGAATGTTCCCGACCTTGCCGACGGTGCCATCAGGCATCCGGCGAACCACTGCGCCGCCGGAGCCGATGCCAAAGAGCTGTCCGAAAAAGTTGAAGCGGCGTTTCAAGGCGCGCACGCCCGACGCTGTCATAATACGAGCCTTCGAGGCGCGCGGGTCATTCAGAGGGACTAAGACAATCCCGAGGTTAGTCCCAGTTCTGGTCAGGCGTAGAGGGGAAGTAGGTGCGCCGGACTCAGCCGCGATGCTCACCGTTTTATTGTTGCCCTGGCGGATGCGCAGGCCGCTGTCGATGTCCACGACAGGTGCGGCCGGCACAAGTAAGTTGCGAATCAGCCACAGTTGTCCATTACTCGAAGTGGCTGGATTGGCTGGCGGGGTCGCGATGATCATCCCATCGGTGGCTTTGATCGGCCCGCCTTGGACCTCGAGGGTGATCGTACTATCGGGTTGGCTGGCCATCCCGATGCCGACATTGCCGGCGGGAAACGCCAGGATGGTGTTGCCCGTTGAGCGCAGCTCTTGGTACACGCCGCGGGGGGAAGGATAGTACGTCGGCAGCGTGATCTCCTCCGCGATGCAGTAGGCGGTCGTCGCGAGCAGCAGCGTGATGGTAAGCCAACGTTGCCTCATTATTCAACCCACATCTGCCCAACTTCGGGGGCGGCGGGAGCCCCTCCCGCAGGGACGACTTGAAGAATCAAGCCACCCGTGGTTTTCACCGGCCCGCCCCTCACCTCGAGTTTTGTGGTGGGGTTATCCGTCCCGATTCCCACGTTCCCGCCCTGGGTGGCGAGGAAGGTGTTGCTCGCGCTGCGCAGCTCTTGATACACCCCGCGCGGGGAGGGGTAGTAGGTGGTCAGCGTGATCTCCTCGGCGATGACGTAGGTGGTGGTGGCGAAGAGCAAGCCTACCGTAAACCAGGATTTTATCGCATGACCTATCGCTGGACGCCCACCTGGTCTATTCATTTTCTTGCCCTCCCGTGTTATACTGTGTTCGACGAGAAACGCTCACATGACGAAGAGTGCGCTGTCCAAAGAAGTCCTCGAGGAGATCAGGACGTTGCCTGCGCCCCAACTGCGCGAGCTGCGCACGTATGTCTTTTTCCTCAAGGCCCGCCGCGCCATGGATCCCAGCCAGCTCTATTTTTGGACGAAGCGCTGGCAAGCCTGGGAACGCGAAGCCGACGCGGATAAGCGCGCGGGCCGCGTCCTGGACGATGGCACCGTCCCAGGGCTCCTCAAGGCGCTTCGGCGCCGATGAGGGTTCTGGCTTACGAACGCTTCCTCAAGGCTCCATGAGACTTCGCCGCGGTACTTGCGGGCTCTGTAAGCCCACGAAGCGACTCAAGCGTCGCGAGTACAGTGTCGTTCACGCACCTTAAGCTTCGCGAACACCATCGTTAGAAGCCGTTCCATCAATACCCGCGTTATCACTGCCCGATGCCGGCTACCCCAGATATCGAAATGCCTGTCCCCCTAGGTGACTGTCACCCATTTCCCCATTTCCTTATCGTCAATCACTTTGTGGTGGTGGCGGACTATCACCCGTTACAGGGGGCTCAACCCATGCGAGGGGGCTCCACTCGTAGACGGGGGGAATATTCCCGCCGCCAGGGCTGATGTTGCGGCAGATCACCGGGGCAAGGTTGAGGGGGGCTTCGGGAAACCCGCCGACAAACGCGCCCTGCATTTGAAGCGTTCCTACCTGTTGAGGTTGGCACGGCAGCTTACTATTCAGGTCGCTGTTTGAGATCGCGGGAAGCCCCAAGTCACTTTTGATGATCACCTGTCCCTTATTGGTATTGACGATGTTATCGCCGATTTGCTCCCAGCCCCCCCCAAACGCCGAGACCCAGTTTGCGCCATCGCACACTTCGAGTTTCTTCGCGGCATACCGGAGGGTGCCTTCCGTTGCAGCATTGCATGCAGCGACGGTTCCCAACCGGATGCCGCCATTCACATCAAGGGTGGCTTGCGGCGCATCCGTCCCAATCCCCACATTGCCGCCACCCGTGGCGAAGTACGAGCTGCTCGTGGACCGCAGCTCCTGGTAGACGCCGCGCGGGGAGGGGTAGTAGGTGGTCAGCGTGATCTCCTCGGCGATCACGTAACCGGCGGTGGCGAGGAGCAACCCCACGAGCAGCCAAGCCTTCATCGTTGAACGTCCCATCCCTCGCCT
>JACQWM010000001.1 GCA_016209275.1 Candidatus Omnitrophota bacterium | reverse complement strand
TTCGAGGAAGCGTGAATCACGTTTTCGTAAAGTCCGGTTGTCGTGATCCGGCCATATTGCCCTCGGATCGAAATGGAATCGGCTTCCTCAGGATTCGTCGTCCCCGCAAGCTGACGGACCTTTTCAATGGCCTTATCGCCGGCATAAACCATCGCCAGCACTTTTTTCCGGCTGTGGCGCTTGCCCATAATGTAGTCGATTAACTCGTCAAAAAAAGGTTTGTCGCGGAGCGCTTGGTAGTGGTTCTCTGCCAGCTCTTGTGAAACGCGCAGACACTTCGCAGCTGCGATCTCTAACTTGGCTTCGGACAGTCGCGTTAAAATATTGCCCGTTAAAGACTTAGCCAAGCCGTCCGGCTTGATGAGAATTAACGTTGCTTCGAGGCGTGTCGTCGCATCTGCCATAGTGTGAGCTTAAGATAAGCCCAAGAAAAGGTTTGTAATTATAGCACAGGACAGTTTCACGTCAACCAGCGAGGGACCCGCTAAATCGGCAAGAGGATACCGCCCGTGAACTGCGGAGGAACTGGGATTCGAACCCAGGAGCCACCTTTTGGATGGCTACACGCTTTCCAAGCGTGCCGATTCAGCCACTCTCGCATTCCTCCATTGTAATCATTCATCGGTCAGCGTGCATCGCTTTTCCGTCGAGAGAACATTCGTGGAGCGGCGCCGCAGGCTCGCGATGTCCCTTGTCGGGACATTCCGCTCGCTGCGGCATCCGTTGCTTTTTCCCTTGACGGGAAAAATCAACGGAGAGGGTGGGATTCGAACCCACGAGGGCCTTGCGGCCCTACCGGTTTTCGGGACCGGCTCCTTCAACCGGGCTCAGACACCTCTCCGAACGGAGGAGGTAGGATTCGAACCTACGGTCCACTTGCGTGGACAATGGTTTTCAAGACCATCGCATTCGACCGCTCTGCCACTCCTCCAAACTTACACGCCGAATAATTGGCTCATCGTGGTGAGGTAAATATCGCCGGTGCGATGCCAGGCGTCATCGAGCCACTTGATGAACGAGAAGTCCGGCACCACCAGCGGCAAAAACGCCGAGCCGATGAGCATGGTCGTGACAAAGACCAGCCCGATCGCCAGCAAATACGTTTCAAGATACCAGCGCTTCCGCTCCTGCTGCAGGGCATCCGCGGTGTTGCTCCAATGGAAGGACATCGCCATGCCGATCAAGAAACTGACCGCGCCATCCGTGAGGGTGTGCTCCACCCACCGCCCCATCAGCCACCCCCCGACGCACACCAGCACCATCGCAAAGGGCACGGCGTAGGGGCTGAAGGCTACCAAGGTTGAGCCTTCGGCTCCGCCGTCTTCCGCAGCGCCCTTGCCCCCTTTCATGCGCCCGCCCCGCGGGGCTTGCCCAACACTCGCGACTTGGCCGCCAAAGAGCCACACGGCGACGATGGAAAACAGCTGGTGGCTCATCCGGAACAGCGTCGCGGGCCGATACAGCAAGATATGAATGCCCACATACGTCATGAATCCCCAATCGATCCACGTCAAGACCATGGTTTTCGATCCTGGGAGGTCAATCAGGAGATGATCCCGCAGCGCGCCCACCAGGCTGAAGGCGAACGGAAGCACCACGGCCCCCACCAGCACCTTGATGAACCGCTCCAAGAATGCCGCAATTTTAGAGCGTAGCTTGTCCATCCATGTAGCCTCGCAGCGGTTCGGGGATCGCCACATGACCATCCGGACGCTGATGCGTCTCCAGCAGACAGATCAGCGTCCGCGCTAGCGCAACACCAGAGCCATTCAAGGTATGGACGAAATTCACCTTTTTGCTCCCGGTCTCGCGGTATCGGATATTCGCCCGGCGCGCCTGAAACGCCTCGAAATTGCTGCAACTCGACACTTCGAGATACTGGTTCAGCCCAGGCGCCCAGGCTTCCAGATCGTAGCACTTCGCCGCGGCAAAACTCAGATCGCCGGCGGCCAAACAGACCACCCGGTAATGCAACCCCAGCCGCTGCAGGATGGTCTCGGCATTCTTGAGCAGCGCCTCCAATTCATCGTACGAGGTGTCCGGTCGCACGAATTTCACCAGCTCCACTTTATCGAACTGATGGACTCGCACCATGCCCTTCGTCTCTTTGCCGTAGGAGCCGGCTTCCCGTCGGAAACACGCACTGTACGCCGCGTAGCGAAGCGGCAGCTGGGCTTCCTCAAGAATTTCCTCGCGGTGGAGATTCGTCAGAGGCACCTCAGCCGTCGGAATCAGAAACAGATCATCATCCCGCAGCCGGTACATATCCTCTTCAAACTTCGGCAGCTGCCCGGTCGAAAACATCGACGGGCGGTTGACGAGATAGGGGGGTGCGACTTCCGTGTAGCCGTGCTCCTTCGTCTGCACATCGAGCATCCAGTTGATGAGCGCGCGCTCAAGCCGCGCCCCCTGGCCGGTCAACAGCGGAAAGTGCGAGCCGGCGATCTTCGCTGCACGCGCCAAATCGATGAGTCCGAGCGATTCGCCCAGCGCCATATGCGTCTTGGGCGATGACAACGCGGGCGGCTGCCCGTGCGTTCTCACCACCTGATGCTTCGTCGCATCCCCCACCGGCACCGACGCATGCGGAATGTTCGGGAGGTAGGCCACCTCGGCCAGCAACGCGCCCTCCACCTCTCCACGCTGCTGTTCCAACCGTTTCATCTCTTCGGAGAGCGCTTTCAAATGTGTCGGGGCCGTCACCGGACCGTGGCCTTTTGTTTTCGCAAAGACTTCCGAGGCCGCTTTTTGATCGCGCCGCTGCTGCTCGATGCGCGCGATCAACTCCCGCCGCTGCTGCTCCTTCGCCAGCAGCGGCTCAAGAGAAATCTGCGTGCCGCGCTTCTTCAGCGCCTCCCGCACGATCTCTGGGTTGTCTCGCAGGAGTTTTAAATCCAACATCGCTGCGTGCTCATTTATCCTTTAATCACTCCCAGCGGCCGCAGCCGCACGACGCGTTTCGCTAACCCGGCGTTATGGACGACGCGCACCACGTCATTCACATCTTTATAAGCCGCCGGCTGCTCTTCAGCAACACCTTTTCGGCCGCGGCCCATCACGATCACCCCTTGCTTCTCAAGCTCTTGCTCAATCGAGCGTCCGGCGGCTTGCTTGACCGCCTGGGTGCGCGACATCACGCGCCCCGCCCCATGGCAGCAACTGCCGAAGCTCTCCTCCATGGCCTGCTGGGTTCCGACGAGCACATAGGAGTTGCGGCCCATGTCGCCGGGGATGATCACCGGCTGGCCGATCGCCCGATAGGCCTCTGGCGTCTCAGGATGTCCCGGCGGAAACGCCCTGGTGGCTCCTTTGCGGTGCACGCACACCAGCCGCTGTGTGCCGTCGATGCTGTGGGTCTCAAACTTGGCGATGTTATGCGCGACATCGTAGACCAAGCGCATCCCAAGCGACTCCCAGCTCTTGCCGAAGACGCGCTCGAAGACGTGTCGCGCCAACTGCATCAAACATTGCCGATTCGACCAGGCATAGTTGGCAGCACACCGCATGGCCGCGAGATACCGTTGACCTTCTTCCGACGCGAGAGGCGCGCACGCCAATTGCCGATCCGGCACCGAGATGCCGTATTTCGCCATCGCCGTTTCGGTGACGTCGAGATAATCATCGCAGATTTGGTAGCCGAAGCCCCGCGAGCCGGAGTGGATCATGACGGCCACTTGGCCTTGCGCAAGACCCATGACATTGGCCGCCGGCTCATCGTACACCGTCTCAACCGCCTGCACCTCGAGAAAATGATTGCCGGAGCCGAGCGTGCCGAGCTGATCAGCGCCGCGCTGAAAGGCCCGATCCGACACCGCCGAGGGATCCGCGCCCTCAAGACAGCCGCGCGACTCCGTATGCTCGACATCGTCTTTCACGCCGTAGCCCTGGCCGATCATCCACCGCGAGCCTTGCGTCATGACGCGATCCGCATCCTTCTTGCTGACGCGAATCTCCCCGCGCATCCCTACCCCGCAGGGGATATCGCGGAACAAGGCGGCGACCAGCGGCCGGATCTTCGGCTGCACCTCTTCGACCGTGAGGTCCGTGCGCATGAGTCTGACGCCGCAATTAATGTCGTAGCCGACCCCGCCGGGGGAAATCACGCCTTCTTTCGCATCCACCGCTGCGACACCGCCTATTGGGAAGCCATAGCCCCAGTGGATATCCGGCATGGCCATCGAGGCTTTGACGATGCCGGGTAAGTGGGCAACGTTGGCCACTTGCTGCAGCGACTGATCCGTCGTGATATCCCCGAGCAGATGTTCATCGGAAAAAATCAGGCCCGGCACGCGCATGCCGCACGCGTATGACGTCGGGATGCGCCAACGGTAGTCGTCAATTTTTTCCAGCTGTCCTGTCCACGTCCGCTCTGCAACCGACATCTCTCAATTCGATATCAGATATGAAAGGGCCCTTTCATATCTGATATCGCCTTAAATATCGACGATGACGCGGCCGAACCAGCGGCCAGTGACCTCTTTCACTTCCAAGTGGTGCCGTGTGATGGCTTTCACTTCGCGGCCTTGCACATGCCGGGCTTGATCAAAGATATCGCCGCGGACCGTGCCGCGCAGCGTTGTCGGTGTGACCTCGGCCAACTCATACGCCGCCGGCACGAATCGATCGACCGAGAACCAATACAGGATCTCTTGTAGCCATGCCAGCACGAGCGATGGGGCGTCTTGCGCCTTCAAGGCCACCGGCCTCGCCGTGCGCGGCGATAGCTCGCTATCCTCAATGAGCAATTCGATCAGGCCTTGCGCCAAATGGATGCACAACTCCGCCAGGGTGGCCCCTTCCGCCGCGATGCCGACGTCGGCGGTGTGGTCGAAGAACGTATAACCCTTCTCGGCCATCAGGAATGGCCGTTGATGAGGGCCAGCTTCTTTCGACGCGGCCAGGATTTGATTTTGAGCTCTCGACGCAGGGCGGCCGATTTTGTCTTGTGGCGCTCCAGGTGTGCCAGCTTGGCCAACCCATGGCTTCGCACGTACTGGGATCCTCTGCCGGCGGCATGGTGTGCCAGACGCTGCTCAACATTCAGGGTAATCCCCGTATAGAGCGAGGCGTCTTGGCATTGGAGGATGTAGAGGTACCAAGTCATTTTCTAACTCTTGGTGGTCCCTCCGCCGGCCTTCCGGATCCCGGCCGGCTACGGGATCATTTTGCATCCGCCAGCGCGGATGCAAAATGGGCCGCCTGGGACTCGAACCCAGCACCCACAGCTTAAACATGTGTGTTAGCTGCATGTCGCCATGCAGATCAGACTATCCCATCCCCCGACGATTTGCAAAGTGCTGCGCCGGGGGTCCCGATTATAGTCGTTGAACCTTCCCCGCTTCCCGCTCAATTTTCTGCGGCGGGTGGGGCTTGGCTGCGGATTATCTGCACCCTTGGCTTATAACCTTTTAGGTACCGTGGGATACACAGACTTCCCCGCAAGTTACGGGATTGACGCCGACCAGTTACCTGGCCGTGGCCCTCGACTGAAGGCTGTTGCTCTGCCTGATGAGCTAGCGGCCCGAATTAGTCAAAGAACAACGGTGATTACACAGATTATTAAGAGATGATTACACAGATTACGACGTCCTAATCGGTGTAATCGCGTTTCATAATCTGTGTAATCACGTCGTGGTTTGTGCCATCATTATAACAAAAGCGCCCGAGGGACTTCGGGCGCTTTTGCGAGCTGCACGACGTGGCTGAGCAATGACCAGCTCAAACGCTGTGCAACTCCTGCTCTTTGGATTTCACGAGTTGATCGAGGCTGGCGATATACTTATCCGTCAGCTTTTGGACGTGATCTTGCGCCTTGAAGGACTCATCTTCGCTGATCTGCTTGTCGGTCTTGAGCTTCTTCACCGTCTCGTTGGCGTCGCGGCGGATGGTGCGGATGTTGACTCGACCTTCCTCGGCCATCCGGTGCACCACTTTCGTCAGCTCTTCGCGCCGCTCTCCGGTCAGCGGCGGAATCGGCAGCCGCACGAGCTTGCCCTCCACCACCGGATTGATCCCCAGCGACGCCTTGAGAATCGCCTTCTCGATATCCTGAACCGCCTTGGCATCCCACGGCTGAATGACGAGCAGGCTCGGCTCCGGGGCCGTGATCGCCGCCAACTGCTTCAACGGCGTGGGTGTGCCGTAATACTCGACGGTGATGTGCTCCACGAGTGCTGGGGTCGCGCGTCCGCCGCGGATCTCGCTGAATTCTCGCGTGAGGGTCGCCAGCGCCTTTTTCATTTTATCTTCGATCTCTTTGAAGAGCGTTTGCGTAGTCACGACCGTCGCCATGGCGAAACCCTCCTCTTACTTTGTATTGACGACACGGGTGCCGACGGGCTCGCCGCAGACCGCCCGCCGGATGTTGCCGACCCGGTGCAGATTAAAGACGATGATGGGAATCTTGCCGTCCATGCAGAGGCTGACGGCGGTGGCATCCATCACCTGGAGCCGCTTCTTGAGGACGTCAAAGAAGCTGAGCGTCGTAAATTTCTTCGCCTGGCGGTTCTTGCGCGGGTCATCGGTGTAGACGCCATCGACGTTGGTGGCTTTGAGCACCACCTCCGCGCCGATTTCCATCGCGCGCAACGCCGCCGTGGTGTCCGTCGTGAAAAACGGATTGCCCGTCCCCCCGACGAAAATCACCACGCGGCCCTTCTCCAGGTGCCGAATGGCGCGCCGCCGGATGTACGGCTCAGCCACTTTCGCCACCTCAATGGCGGTTTGCACTCGCGTGGCGACCCCAGCGCGCTCCAGCACATCCTGGAGGGCGAGCCCATTAATGATGGTGGCCAGCATCCCCATGTAATCGGCGGTGGCGCGCTCCATGCCGGTGCTGGAGGCGGTGTCCATGCCGCGGAAAATGTTGCCGCCTCCGACGACCACGGTGATCTGCACCCCGAGATCTCTGATGTCCTTGATCTGTCCGGCGAGATTCTTGAGGACCGCGGGATCGATCCCGAACCCCAGCGAGCCTTGCAGGGCTTCGCCGCTGAGTTTCAACACAATGCGTTTGTACTTCGGCGTTGTTGATGACGCCGTGGGTGGTGTTGCTCGCGTTTTTAACTCCGCACTCCGCATGTGGGTTACTCCCCGAGGGTAAATCGAACGAACCGCCGGATCACCACATTCTCGCCGGTCTTGCCGATGAGCTGTTTCAGCAGCTCCTTCATCGTGACACTCGGATCTTTGATGAACGCCTGCTCCAGCAGGCACTGCTCTTTCTGCTCTTCAGGGCTCAGCGTCGCGCCGGCGGGGGCCTCCTCCGCCCTGACGAAGCGCGGATTCATCGCCGCCACTTGCAGGGCGACGTGGCGGCAGAACTGGATGAAATCCTCGGTGCGGGCGACGAAATCCGTTTCGCAATTGACTTCGGCGAGCGCGGCCAGCCGGCCGTTGTGGTGCACGTAGGATTCCACGCGGCCCTGGCCGGTGGCGCGGCCCTCGCGTTTCTCAGCCATCGCCGCGCTCTGCCGCTTCAAATACTCCATCGCCTTCGCCTCATTGCCGCCGGCGGACTCTAAGGCCTTGCGGACGTCGGAGACGGCGGCGCCCGTCTTCTCCCGCAACGCCTTAATGGCGTCCAAGCTGACTTTATGCGCGGCCATGGGGGGGAGCATCCTTGTCCTCGGCGGCGGGCTTGGCGGCGGCGGGCGCTGCCGGAGCGACGGCGGCCGCCGGCTCCTCAGCCGCTGCCGATTCCGCCGCGGCCTGGCGCTCAACTTCGGCCGCTTGCTGCACGGTTTCGAGGTGGCGCCGCCAGCCGGTGGCAATCGCGTCGGCCACCAGCGAGACCATCAGCCGCACGGAGCGGATGGCATCGTCGTTGCCTGGGATCGGATAGCTGATCAGATCAGGGTCGGTATTCGTGTCGCAGATGGCGATCACCGGGATGTTGAGCCGATTCGCCTCGCGCACCGCAATCTCTTCCCGCTTCGTGTCGACGACGAAGAGCCCTCCGGGCGTCTTGAGCATCTCGGCGAGCCCGGAGAAATGCTCCTCCAACCGCTCGAGCTGGTGGCCGAGCCGCTTGGCGTCCTTCTTGATGATCCGCTCAAAGAACCCGTCGGCCTTCTGCTGGCGCAGTGTGCGCATCCGCTCGATATTCACCTTAATCGTCTGGAAATTGGTGAGGGTGCCGCCGAGCCAGCGATTCGTGACGTACGGCATCCCGCAGCGCGCCGCCTGCTCTTCCAAGATCGGCTTGGCTTGCTTTTTGGTGCCGACAAAGAGCACGAGCTGCCCCTTGGCGGCGAGCTCCTCCACGCACTGCAAGGCCGCCGCCAGGCACTGCTCGGTTTTCTCAAGATCAATGATGTAAATCCCCGCGCGCCGGCCGAAGATGAACCGTTTCATCTTCGGATTCCAGCGCTTCGTTTGATGGCCGAAATGCACTCCCGCATCCAGCAACTGCCGAACCAACGCGCTCGCCATGCTCACGACTCCTTGTCGTCCGACGACGGCTCTGCGTGAATGAGCTGCAGCTCACAGAATCTGCGGTAGAGCAGACTCTTCTGCAGAAGCTCGTCGTGACTGCCAGACTCCACAATGCGCCCTTCCTGGATCAAGACGAGCCGGTGGGCGAGCCGGACCGTCGACAACCGATGCGCAATCACAATGACCGTGCGATTCTTCCTCACCCGCTCGATGGCCTCGGTGATCAGGTGCTCCGACTGGGCATCGAGCTGGCTGGTGGCCTCGTCAAAAATCAAAATGGGGGGGTCCGTCAGCAGGGCTCTGGCGATCGCCAGGCGCTGGCGCTCTCCGCCGGAGAGCAGGTGCCCGCGCTCGCCGATGATCGTGTCATAGCCCTTCGGCAGCTTGCTGATGAACTCGTGGGCGTTGGCCACCTTGGCCGCCTCGACAATGTCGGGCAGCTCCGCGGCGGGGCGCGCTAAGGCGATATTGGCGCGCACGCTCTCGTTGAACAAAAAGGTTTCCTGCGTCACCAGGCCGATGTGCGCTCGCAGCGACGCCAGGGTGACATGCTTGACATCAATGCCGTCGATTTTGACGCGTCCCGCCGTCGGATCATAGAACCGCGGCAGCAGATTGACCAGCGTGCTTTTGCCCCCGCCGCTGGGACCCACCAAGGCGATCGTCTCCCCCGCCGCAATCGTCAGGGAGACGTTGCGTAGCGCGGGCTGGCCGTCATAGTGAAATGACACATGCTCGTAGATGATCTCGCGATGAAATGGCGGCAGCACGCGCGCCTTCGCGTGCTCAATGACCGTCGGGGCCGTCTCCAAGACGTCGAAGACCCGCTCGGCTGAGGCGAGCGCTTGCTGATAAGTCCCGTGCAGTTTGGAGAGGCGTTTCAGCGGCCGAAAGCAGGAGAGCATCGCGCCCAAAAACGCCACGAAGGTTCCGAAGGTCATCCGCCCATCCAGCACGGCATGCACGCCGTAATAGAAGATGAACGCGGCGGCCACCGACCCGACGATTTCCGTCAGGGGTGCCAGGGCCGTGATCCGCTTCTGAATCTTCCGGTTGACGACATAGGAGCGGCGGTTGACGTCGGCGAACTTCGCCTTGGCTTGCGACTCCACCCGGAAGGCCTGGATCACCTGAATCCCGGAGATCGACTCTAAGATCGTGGAGTTGAGCTGCCCCATGACGAGCTGGCTTTGCTGCGAGAGCTTCTTGAGGAAGCGGCCGATGCGATTGACCGGAAACGCAATCAACGGCACGATGACCGCGATGATGAGCGAGAGTTTCCAGTTAATCGCGAGGGCAAGGGCTAAGGCCCCCAGCAGCTGGAAGGTTTGGAAGATCAGGTCGGTGAGCCCTTCGGTCAGCGCGTTTTGCACGATGCTGGTATCGTAGAGAATCCTCGACATGGTTTTGCCGGTCGAGGATTTGTAGTGGAAATCCAGGGACAGCGTCACATAGCGATCAAACAGGGCCTGCCGAAGATCTCGAGCCACCCGTTGGGAGGCGTCAAACATGTAAAACGTCTGCCAAAACTCCACCACCCCCTTGATGATGAAGAGGACCGGGATGGCGATGGTGGAGTAGATCAGCAGTGTCGCGGGAGACGTGTGATTGAACCAATTCACAAGGTTGGCGAGCCACAGCGGCAGCCACAATGGTGTTGGGATCACGTTGTGCGTGATAATGCGGTCGGCAAGCGGGATCAGCGCGCTTAATTGGATGATGCCCAGGAAGGTGCAGACCGCCATACAGACCACGGCCAGCCCGAAGGTGCCCAGGTGAGGGCGCAAATAGCGTAACAGCTTGAGATAGGTAGACATAAGCAGGCTATTATAGCCTACCTGTTGACGTCGAGCAAGGGGTTCTGTTACACTCAATCACTCCCCTATGACATCCCCTGTGAGAGTTGCGGTTATCGGTGTTGGCCATTTGGGCAGCCGGCATGCCGAGATTTATGCGGGCATGCCGGGTGTTCAACTGGTGGCCGTCTGTGATCTTGATGCCGCGCGGGCGAACGCGCTGTCGCAACGCCTTCGCTGCGAATCAGTTACAGATTTCCGCCAGCTCCTCGGCCGCATTGATGCGGCCAGTCTCGCCGTCCCCACCAGTCTCCATGCCCAACTGGGCCAGCCGCTGTTGGCCTCCGGCATCCACCTGTTGATTGAGAAACCGATCGCCACGACCCTCAACGACGCCGACCGCCTCATCCGCGCGGCCGCAGCGCACCGTTGCGCGCTCCAGATCGGGCATGTGGAGCGGTTTAACGCCGCGATTAGCACCGCCCTCTCGCATCTCACCCGCCCGCGATTCATCGAAGTGCACCGGCTGTCCCCCTATCCCTTCCGCGGTACCGATGTCAGCGTCATCCTGGATGTGATGATCCACGATCTGGATTTGCTCCTGCTGGTGGTGGAGCCGCCGATCGCCCGCATCGATGCGGTCGGCGTGTCCGTGCTCTCCGCCAGCGAGGATATCGCCAATGCGCGGGTCACCTTCCGCTCCGGCTGCACCGCGAATCTGACCGCCAGCCGCATCAGCGACGAGACGATGCGCCGCATCCGCGTTTTTCAGGAGGACAGCTACCTCTCCATTGATTACAAAGCGCAAACGGTTGAGCTGGCCCGCCTGACGGCGAGGCAGGCCCGCAAAGGCGACCAGGCCATTGAGCGCGTCAACTTGCCGGTGAACCAGCGGCCCCCGCTGCAGGATGAGCTGGCGTCCTTCATCCGGGCCGTAACGACCAAGCAGCCTCCGCTGGTGTCCGGCGAGGATGGACGCGCCGCACTCGCTCTGGCGCTTCGGATTGAGCACGCCATGCGCCGTTCTCGAAACCGTGACCCACGACACATGACCCACGACACATGACAACAGCACTCAATCCTCGAGACAAACAGCGGTCATGGGTCATGGGTCATGCGTCATGGGTCGCTCTTCCCTAAGATGTCCTCAATCCTTCTCGTCGCCGGCGATCCATCCGGCGATGCGCATGCCGCCCGCTTGATCGAGGCGCTGAAGCGTCAAGATCCGACGCTGACGTTTGCCGCGCTCGGCGGACCGGCCATGCAGCGCGCCGGCGCTGTGCTGCTGGATGAGCTGACCCAAACGGCCTCGATCGGCCCGTTTGACGCCGCCAGGCACCTGGGGCGGTTTCTCCGCGCCAAACGGCTGTTTGAAGCGCGCCTGCGCACCCAGCGTCCTGACCTTGTGATTCTCGTCGACTTCGGCGACTTCAACCTGCCGGTCATCGCACCCCTCGCGAAACGCCACGGTGTTGCGGTGCTCTATTACATCAGCCCGCAGCTTTGGGCCTGGGGGCGCTGGCGGCTGCGGTATGTCCAGCGCTACGTCGATCGGATGGTGGTCTTCCTGCCCTTTGAAAAAACGCTGTACGAGCAGGTCGGGGTGGCGGTCACGTGGGTGGGGCATCCGCTCGTTGAGCATGCGCGGCCCTCGCTGACGAAAGACGCCGCGCTGGCGCGGTATCGGCTCAACCCCTGGCGGCGGACGGTGGGCTTGCTGCCCGGGTCCCGCGAGGACGAAGTGCGCCGGCACCTGCCCCTCATGCTGGCGGCAGCTCACCGCATGACCGCGCACATGCCGGGATTGCAATTTCTGATCGTCAAAGCGCCCGGGCTGCCGCGCAGCGCCATGGACCGCGCCGTGCGCGCAGCACAGTGCGAGGTGCGCCTCGCGGAGGGAGCGCTCGCCGATGCGCTGCAGGTGATGGAGGCGGCCGTCGTCGCCTCAGGCACCGCCACCCTTGAAACGGCGCTCGGCGACGTGCCAATGGTGGTGGTGTATCGCGCCTCATGGCCGACGTATGCGGCCGCGCGTCTCGTGCTCCGCGTGCCGTCCATCGGCTTGGTGAATGTGGTCGCGGGCCGGCCGATCGTGCCGGAATTGATTCAGTGCCGCGCCACGCCGAGGGGCCTTGCCTCGCGCGTCGTGGAGCTCTTGCGGGATGAGGAGCGGTGCGCAGCGATGCGGCAGTCCCTGCGAGAGGTCGCGCGGACGCTCGGCCCGCCAGGCGCGGTTACGAGGGCCGCGCTGGCAGTGACGGAAATGCTCCGCTCGGCTTCGCGGTCATGATCCATACCCGGCCGGGCGCATTGCGGATGACGTGCTCCACCGTCGAGCCAAGCCAGGAAATTCCCGGGGCGGCTTGACGCGGCTTGGCCCACAAGATAATCAGATCGTAGGCGCCCTCGAGCGCAAACTCCACAATCGCCTCCCCGGCCAGGCGCGCTTGCTTGACCTGCGCCTCAATCGGCACCTCAAACTCCCGTCCGATCGCCTGCGCTTGCTCGACAATCGAGTCGGCGACGGCGAGTTTTTCAGGGAAAAAGGTGTCGAGCGGCAGCGAGGGGGGAATCTCAATGACGTGCAGCGCGGTGAGGGTGGCCCCGTGCATCTTGGCGATCTTCGCGGCAAACTGCACCGCGTCGTTGGCTTGCGCGCTCGTCGTCGGCACGAGGAGGCGCTTCACCTTCACCGGCTGATAATCGGGCATTTTCAGGCGCTCAATCTCCACGTGGCCCGCGGCCGGCAGCCGCTGCTGGTGCCGATACACAAAGTAGCAGGTGAGCCCAACTCCCAACCATAAGAAGCCGAGATTCCGCCCCGCCGGTTTCGTCAGAATCACATCAACCCACACCGCCATCGTGCCCAATAATCCCAGCACGGCGGTCCACGGCAGCTCAATCGCGCCGAACCGCAGCGCCCATCGAATCTTAAACGGCCGCTCCAAGGCCGGCTGGCGGATCCGCAACCCCAGCAGCGACAGGTGGGCCAAGGCAAACGAGAGCATCGCGCCGAAGTTGTACAAATCCGCGATGTGCGTGAGGTTCTTCGCCACCATGACGATGGCGGCGGCGATCCCGGTAAAGACGAGCAGCGAAACATACGGCGTGCGAAAGCGAGGATGCAGCCGGTAGAAAATGCGCGGCAGGGTAAAGTGCTCGCTCATCGCAAACGTCAGGCGCGAGGCGCCGATCAAGCCTGCGTTGGCGGCGACGAACAGAATGGTGCCGCCGAGCAGCCCCACCCAGGGGGCGAGGTACTGCCGGCCGAACGGCATGGACGCCGCGATGCCGGCAATGGGATCTTCCAGGTAATGCGTCGTCAGCTCCTGCGGGCTGAGCGCGGTCAGGGCGATGGACGAAATCCCGAAGTAGAGGACGAGCAGCGTGACCATCGTCGAGAGCATGGCGCGCGGGACGGTGCGCGACGGCTTCCGCGCCTCGCCAGCCAGTTGCGAGATGGACTCAATACCGATGTACGCCACCATGGCCATCCCCACCCCTTTCCAGAACTGGGGCCAGGTGGGCGACCAGGCGGCATCCGGCAGCCCGACGCGCATCCCGACCCACAATTGGTGCAGATGGTGGAGGAACTGCTGGGGATGGGCGATTTCCATGAGAAAGATAAATCCGAAGGTAATGATGGCCAGCTGCGTGGCGATATCAAAGACGCACAGCAGCAAGGAAATGCGGGTGGATTCTTTAATGCCGAGCACATTGATGGCTAAGAGCATTCCCAGCACGATGAGGGTAAACGACACGTTGCCGACCGGAGAACCCAATAGCGGAACCCATTGGGCGATGGCCGGCACGTTGGCCAGGTAGGGCCCGATGGAATAGGCGGAAATGGCGATGGTGACGATGTAGTCGAGCAGCAAGGCCCAGCCGGCGATAAACGAGACGAGATCATTAAACGCGTGCCGCGCGAAGCTGCAGGAGCCGCCCGATTCCGGCATGGCGGCGGAGAGCTCGGTATAGGTCAGGACGGTGCAAAAGAACACGAACCCCGCGAGGGCTAACGCCAAGGGCGTGGCGCCCAGCGCATACAGCGTGGTGACGCCGAGCGCGTAGTAGATGGAGGAGCCGACATCGCCGTAGCCGATGGAGAAGAGCTGGGCGGAGCCGAGGACCCGGTGGAGGCTGCCCTTGTCCACCACGGTGACACGGGAAGAGGGCGGTTCCGAAAAGTCGATTGTCCCTTTATTGGCCATCGAGAGGATGATTACAGTGATTTCAACTGCTGATTACAGCGATTACGCAGATCCTCATCACTGTAATCATTTTTGAAAATCACCGTAATCATAATAATGGAAAGTAGGTCTTGAGCTCGTAATCGGTGAGCGCCGCGCAAAATCGATTATACTCGATTTGCTTGTTCTGCAGGAAGGAATGATACACGTGCTCCCCGAGCGCGCGCTTGAGCAGCGCGCTGCCGCGGGCCAGCTCGATGGCCGCACCCAGGTGGCTCGGCAGCTGCGCGATGCGCCGCCGTTGCCGCTCCTCATCGCTGAGCGCGAAGACGTTTTCCTCCGTCGGCTCCGGCGCGCTGAGCTTCTGTCCAATGCCCTCAAGGCCGGCGGCCAGGATCACGCTGAAGGCGAGATACGGGTTGCAGGCCGGATCCGGCGAGCGCAGCTCGATGCGGGCCGCCTCTTCTTTGCCCGGCTTGTACATCGGGATGCGAATCAGATCCGAGCGGTTGCGCGTCGCCCACGTCACGTAGACCGGCGCCTCAAACCCGGGGACGAGCCGCTTGTACGAATTGACCCATTGATTGAGGACCAGCGTCATCTCCGGCGCGTGGGCCAGCAGCCCCGCCATGAACTGCTTCGCGGTTTTTGAGAGGTGCATCCGGTCATTCGCGTCAAAAAAGGCGTTGCGCGGTCCGCGGAACAGCGACATATTCACGTGCATGCCGGAGCCGTTATGGCCGCTCATCGGCTTGGGCATGAAACTGGCGTAGACGCCATGCTTGAAGGCGATTTCCTTGACGACGAGCCGATAGGTCATGACGTTGTCCGCCATAGTCAGCGCGTCGGTGTAGCGGAAATCGATCTCGTGCTGGGAAGGTGCGGCCTCATGGTGCGAATATTCCACACCGATCCCCATCTCTTCCATCGCCAAGATGATATCGCGGCGGATGTCAGAGGCGGCATCCAGCGGGGTCAGATCAAAGTATCCCCCCACATCAATGGGCACTGGGGCCTCGCTGCTTTTGAAAAAGAAGAACTCGAGCTCCGGGCCGACGTAAAAGGTCAGGCCCAGTTTGCTCGCGTGAGCCAGGTTGCGCTTGAGCACAGAGCGCGGATCGCCTTCAAACAATTTCCCGCCAGGATAGGTCACATCGCAGAACATTCTCGCCACAGCGTTTTCCTTGGGCCGCCACGGCAGAATGCAGAAGGTGTTCGGATCGGGGAGGGCGAGCATGTCCGACTCATCGATGCGCGCGAAGCCTTCGATGGAAGAGCCATCGAACCCCATGCCCTCTTCCAGAGCTTTCTCCAGCTCATCGATGGTGATGGCGAAGCTCTTGAGCATCCCGAGGATATCGGTGAACCACAGGCGGATGAAGCGCACGTCGTGCTCTTTGGCGAGCCGGAGCACGTACTGCTTGTCTTTGCGTAAGAGGCGCTTAATGGCTGCGGGCATGGTGTGCAAATGTCGTCGCAACATGGTGGCCGAGCACTTGAAGTCGATTGATGTGCTGCGGCGATTGTCGACGGATCGTCATGGGATCAATCGTCCCTCGCAGGGACGCGAGTTCTGCGCGATTGCCTGGGACGCGCATCCACGCGCGGATGATCGCTTCGGTGACTTCGACGTGAAACTGCACGCCGTAGGCGTTGTCGCCGTAGCGAAAGGCCTGCTGAGCGCACAGCGGCGAGCTCGCCAACTGCACCGCGCCCTTGGGCAGCGCAAACGTATCGCCGTGCCATTGGAAGACGGTCTCGGTTTGGCCGAAGATGTCCCACATCGGATCGCCGTCAGCTCCGGGCTCGCGCATCAAGGGATACCAGCCGATTTCCTTCTGCGGATTCTTGGTCACCTTCGCCCCCAACGCGGCCGCCAGCATCTGCGCGCCCAGGCACACGCCGAGGATCGGCCGTTTTGCGGCGATGGCCTCTTCTAAAAACGCCAACTCCTTCTTGATCCACGGGTACTTCCTCTGCTCATACACGCTCTGCGGCCCACCCATGGACACGATGCCGTTTGCGTCGTCGGGTTTCGGCCATATGGCTTGTGTATCAGCCGCGTTGAGCGTGCGAATCGTCAAGCCGCTCTGCATGAATATCGGTTCAAACGTCCCCAGCCGCTCATGCGGCACATGCTGAATGACCAAGAGCGTCATCTCTGAAGGCACAAGGCGATATCAGATATCGAATTCGATATCTGATATCGCCTTTGCTTCGCCAATCTGCGGTTTTAGGCGTCGAAGTACAGGTAGAACTCATACGGATGCGGCCGCAAGCGGACCTTGTCGATCTCCAGCCGCTTGTACTCGAGCCACACCTCGATGACATCCTTGGTGAAGACCCCGCCCTTCACGAGGAAGTCGTGGTCCTTCTCCAGGGCATCGAGCGACTCGCCGAGCGAGCCAGGCACCTGTTTGGGGGCTCGGTCGGATGCCATTTCATAAATATTCTCATCCACCGGCTTGCCCGGATCGATCCGGTTCTGAATCCCGTCCAACCCGGCCATGAGCATCGCGGCAAACGAGATGTACGGGTTGCAGGCTGGATCCGGTGCGCGGAACTCCACCCGCTTGCTCTTGGGGTAGTCCACGTAGACCGGGATGCGGCAGATCGCCGAGCGGTTACGCGCCGAATACGCCAAGTTGACTGGCGCCTCGTAGCCAGGGACGAGCCGCTTATACGAGTTGGTCGTCGGGGCGGCGAAGGCGAGAATCGCCGGCGCGTGCTTGATCAAACCGCCGATGTACCACTTGCACATCTGGCTGATCTTGGCATATCCGTTCTTGTCGAAGAACGTATTCGTGCCGGATTTGGTGATGCTCTGGTGGGTGTGCATGCCGGAGCCGTTGTCGCCGAAGAGCGGCTTGGGCATGAAGGTCGCCACTCTGTTGTTCGCGTGGGCGACATTCTTGATGATGTACTTGAGCATCATCAGATGGTCGGCCATTTTTGTCAGTGAGGCGTAGCGCATGTCGATCTCGCACTGGCCTGCCGTGGCCACCTCGTGGTGGTGTTTCTCGACGGGCACGCCGGCCGCCCGCGCTTTATTCATGATCTGGCTGCGGATGCCCTGCAGCGCATCGTGCGGCGGCACCGGGAAGTAGCCTTCCTTAAACCGGGGTTTGTACCCGAGGTTCGGCTTCTCATCCTTGCCGGAGTTCCACTCCCCTTCGATGGAGTCGATGTAGTAGTAGGCTGAATTCTCCGTCGAATCAAAACGGATGTCATCGAAGATGAAAAACTCCGGCTCCGGCCCCCAGTAGCTCACATCGCCGATGCCGGTCTTCGTGAGATACGCTTCGGCTTTCTTGGCGATATAGCGGGGATCGCGA